>CALCXL010000967.1 GCA_937907595.1 uncultured Pseudomonadota bacterium | reverse complement strand
CCCGCCTCCTCCGCGATCGCCTTGACCATGAAGTTGGGCGCGTTGCCGATGTACGTGTTGGCGCCCATGAAGACCGCGCCGGCGGCGATGGCGAGCAGCGTGCTCTCCGTGAGGTTGCCGTCGGTCGCGTTGATGAGGGCCTGGACCTGCTCGGCTTCCGTCCCCTGCGCGCCCAGGCTGCCCAGGGCGGTGTTGAAGAAGGTCAGGTAGGTGGGCGCGTTGTCCAGGAAGGACGACAGGATGCCCGTCACCCAGAAGTACCGGACGTCCGTGTTCACGCCCTCCACCAGCCACGCGAGCGCGCCGTGGCTGCCGGCCTTGAGGATCTCCAGGGCGGGGATGATGGTCATGAAGATGCCCGCGAAGAGGTAGGCCACCTCCGCGATCGGTCCCCAGGAGAAGTCGTTCTCCGCCCGGAACGCCGGCTTCGTCATCTTGTATGCGGCGATGCCCAGGACCACCAGACCGACGTCCCGGACCAGGTTCTGGATCGGCAGGTGCAGGTGCCCGGTGAGGTGGATCTCGCCCAGCTTGGCGATGCCCGAGAAGAGCACGAAGCCGACGATGCCGGCCAGGAAGCCGAAGTTGTGCAGGCCCGCCAGCTTGAAGGGCACCGCCTCCACCGCCTTCATGGCCGCCACCGCGTCCGCCGGCTCCTTCTTGTAGTACCAGCCGTCCAGGAAATAGAACCCCACCAGCAGCATGGCGCAGACCAGGGCGTAGAGCGGCAGCAGGTGCAGCGTCCAGAAGAAGGGCACGCCGTGCAGGAAGCCCAGGAACAGCGGCGGGTCGCCCAGGGGGGTCAACGAGCCCCCCACGTTGGCCACCAGGAAGATGAAGAAGACGATCAGGTGGGTCTTGTGGATGCGCCAGCTGTTGGCGCGGATGAGCGGTCGGATCAGCAGCATGGCGGCGCCCGTGGTGCCCACCAGGGACGCGATGAGGGCGCCGATGAGCAGGAGCGTCGTGTTCACCATGGGCGAGCCGCGCAGGGTGCCGCGCACGACGATGCCCCCCGAGACGGTGAAGAGCGCCCAGAGCAGGATGATGAAGGGGATGTAGTCCGCCACGTAGATGTGGAGGATCGCGTCGACCGCCTCCTTGCCGTAGACCCCCAGGAAGGGAACGCAGAAGAGCACGGCCCAGCCGGCCGCCACCTTCGGGTAGTGGTGGTGCCAGAAGTGGGGCGCCAACAGCGGGAAGAGCGCGATCGACAGCAGGACGCCGGCGAAGGGGATGCACGCCCACAGGGGCAGGCGGGTGCCGAGCGCGGCGTGGTGCTCCCCCCCGTGCGCCTCGGCGGCGGCGTCCCCGGCGGCCTGGGCCAGCTCCGGAAAGGCCACGGCCAGAATCACGAGCGCGAGCGCGACCAAGGCCACCCGGGCCGAGCGGTTCCCCATGAACGGGTCCTTCCTGAGAGGCCGGCGCTTCGGCGGCCGGCGGACCGGGATCATCCCGAACCCGCGGGCGCTTGGCAATGGCGGGTCCGTCCTCGCGCGCGACACCTCGATCAGGGCATTTGTGCAGAGCGGGGCCCGAGCCCTGAGAACAGGCCGTCACAGGCCCGATCTGGAGCCGTTCCGGAGGGGCTCTTTCGGTCTCGCGGGTTTGACACCTCTCGCTGGATCCACTACATGGGGCGCGCCTCCCACACCCCCCCCCACCGCCTACTGGCCGAGGAACCTTGTGGAAGCCCTGAACCTCCTGGGGATCGACGGATCCCTCATCCTTTTGCAGACCATCCCCTTCGTGCTTGCGTTGGTGGGTCTGAACGCGCTCATCTTCCGACCGATGCTGGCCATGCTGGCGGAGCGGGAGAAGAACATTCATGGCTTCCGGAAGGAGGCCGAGCTGCTCCAGGACGAGCTCGCCAGCAAGATGGCGGAGCTCGACGAGCGCCTCGCGGGAGCCCGCGCCGATGCCTCGGCCGAGCGGAACCGCCTGCGCCTGGAGTCAAAGGTCGCCGAGGACGCGATCAGCGCCCGCGCCCGCGCCGAGGCCGACGTCATCCTGACCGACGCCCGCGCCCGTCTGGAGGCCGATGCAGCCGCCGTCCGGGCCGAGCTCGCCGGCACCGCCGCGGAGCTCAGCCAGCAGATCGCGGCGAGCGTGCTCGGCCGCAGCCTGGAGAACTGAGATGAGGAGCTCCCTCCTGTTCGCCCTGCCCGCGGCGCTCCTGCTGCCCTCCCTGGCCCTGGCCAGCGGTGGCGGTGACGTGCACCACGAGGGCCCCGACTGGGGCGCTGTGGTGCGGCACACGGTCAACCTCGCGGTGCTGATCGGCCTCCTGTGGACCTTCCTGAAGCGTCCCGTGGGCGACTTCCTGATGTTCCGCCGCAACGAGGTCCGGGACCAGCTGGAGACCAGCGCCCGCCTCAAGGCCGACGCGGAGGCCAAGTACGCCGAACTCCAGGTGCGCCTGGGGGACTTCGAGTCCGAGATGCAGAGCATGATGGACGCGGTCGCCTCGGAGGCCCAGGCGGAGCAGAAGCGCCTGCTGGCCCTCGCGGAGAAGAGCGCGGACCAGCTGGTCGCCGCGGCCCGCATCACGGTCGATGAGGAGCTGCGGCGCGCCCGCGTCTCCCTGCAGGCTGAGGCCGTCGAGCTCGCCGTCAACATGGCCACCACCGCGCTGACCAGCGCCGTCGGCGCGGCCGACCAGAACCGCCTCAACGCCACCTACCTCGAGCAGGTGGAGAGGAGCGTCGCAGGATGAGCGCCACCGCCATCGCCCTTCGCTACGCCCGCGCCGTCACGAGCCTGGCCGACGACCAGAAGGTCCTGGACCAGGTCGCCGGCGACATGGAGGCCTTCGCCGGCCAGCTCGACGCCTCGGATACGCTCCGGGCCACGTTGAACAACCCCGCCTTCAACCGCGACGAGCGGAAGGCCGTGGTCGCCGCCATCGCGTCCCGCAGCAGCTACCACGACATCAGCCGGAACTTCCTGTTCCTGCTGGTGGACAACGGCCGCATCCCCGCCTTCGTCGAGATCAACCGCGCGGTGCGCGACGCCTGGGATGCCCTGTCGGGTCGAGTCCGGGCGCAGGTCACCTCCGCGGCTGCCCTCGACAAGAAGACCCTCTCGACCCTGCAGAACCACGTGCAGACGCTCACCGGCGCGAAGGAAGTCCTCCTGGACGCCCAGGTCGATCCGTCCCTCATCGGCGGCATCGTCACGCGCATCGGGGACAAGGTCCTCGACGGAAGCATCCGCACCCAGCTTGAACACCTCCGCACCCGGCTGCTGAGCCAGGGCGTGGTCGGCGAAGCCTGACACCGTCCCCAAAGGAAGCGAACGATGGAACTCCGCGCCGAAGAGATCAGCTCGATCCTCAAGGATCAGATCAAGAACTACGAAACCCGCGTCGAGGTCGCTGAGACCGGGACGATCCTGTCCGTAGGCGATGGCATCGCCCGCGTGCACGGCCTGGCCAACGCCCAGGCTGGCGAGCTCCTCGAGTTCCCCGGCGGCGTGCGGGGCATGGTCCTCAACCTCGAGACCGACAACGTCGGCGTGGCCATCATGGGCGACGACCGCAAGCTGCGTGAGGGCGACACCGTCAAGCGCAGTGGCCAGATCGTCCAGGTGCCCGTGGGCAAGGCGCTGCTGGGCCGCGTGGTCGACACCCTGGGCCAGCCCCTGGACGGCGGCCCGGACATCGAGTCCACCGAGATGCGCCGGGTCGAGGTCAAGGCCCCCGGCATCGTGGCCCGCAAGTCGGTGCACGAGCCCCTGCAGACGGGCCTGAAGGCCATCGACGCGATGGTGCCCATCGGCCGCGGCCAGCGCGAGCTGATCATCGGCGACCGCCAGACCGGCAAGACCGCGGTGGCCGTGGACGCGATCATCAACCAGAAGGGCCAGAACTGTTACTGCATCTACGTCGCCATCGGCCAGAAGCAGTCGACCGTCGCCCAGGTGGTGGGCCGCCTCAAGCGCTACGGCGCCATGGAGTACACCACCATCGTCTCCGCCCCGGCGGCCACCTCGGCCCCCATGCAGTTCCTGGCTCCCTACACGGGCGCCACGCTGGGCGAGTACTTCCGGGACAACGGCATGCACGCGGTCGTGATCTACGACGACCTGAGCAAGCAGGCCGTGGCCTACCGCCAGCTGTCGCTGCTGCTTCGCCGCCCGCCGGGACGTGAGGCCTACCCCGGCGACGTCTTCTACCTGCACTCCCGTCTGCTGGAGCGCGCGGCCAAGATGTCCGACCGCGAAGGCGGCGGCTCCCTGACGGCGCTGCCGATCATCGAGACGCAGGCCGGCGACGTGTCGGCGTACATCCCGACCAACGTGATCTCGATCACCGACGGCCAGATCTTCCTGGACACGGACCTGTTCAACTCGGGCGTTCGCCCGGCGATCAACGTGGGCATCTCGGTGTCCCGCGTGGGCGGTTCGGCCCAGATCAAGGCCATGAAGTCGGTCGCCGGCACGCTCCGGCTGTCCCTGGCCCAGTACCGCGAGATGGCGGCCTTCGCCCAGTTCGCGTCGGACCTGGACGCCGCCACCCAGCGCATGCTCGCCCGAGGCGCACGCCTGGTGGAGATCCTCAAGCAGGGCCAGTACCAGCCCATGGTCGTGGAGCTTCAGGTGATGGTGATCT
>CALCXL010000966.1 GCA_937907595.1 uncultured Pseudomonadota bacterium | reverse complement strand
CTGGTCACCGTCTGCGCGCTGTACCTGGCCCAGGGCATCCCCTGGGGCTTCCTGGCCATCACCCTGACCGCCTGGCTGGCCGAGCAGGGCAAGACGCCGACGGACATCGCCCGGATCGCCACCCTCGGCGCGCTGCCCTGGGCCTTCAAGTGGGCCTGGGGCCCGCTCATCGACGCCTTCGGCATCCCCTCCATGGGCCGCCGCCGCCCCTGGATCCTGCTGGCCCAGGCGCTCATGGCGGTCACGATCCTGGCCATGGTCGCCATCCCCGACCTCAGCGAGCAGATCACGCTCGTGGCCTGGATGGTGTTCCTGCACAACATCTTCAACGCGCTGCAGGACGTCGCCGTGGACGCCCTGGCCGTGGACCTGCTGCCCGAGGACGAGCGCGGCCGCGCCAACGGGATGATGTACGCCAGCAAGTACCTGGGCGGGGCGATCGGCGGGGCCGGCATGGCGACGGTCATGGGCTTCGCCGGCCTGCGCGCCGCCCTGCTGGTCCAGGTAAGCATCCTGGGCGCGATCTTCCTGCTGCCCCTGTTCCTGCTCGAGCGGCCCGGCGACCGCTTTGTCCCCTGGCGACCCGCTGCCCATCCGCAGCCGCCGCAGGCGCCACGTCCGTCGATCCTGGGCCTCTTCGCCGACCTGTTCCGCGCCTTCACCGTGCGCTCCACCGTCGTGGGCGCGTTCCTGGCCATGACCATCAACGTCGGCACGATCGTGCTCAGCGTGGTCGGCGTGGTCTTCATCATCCAGGAGCTGGGCTGGTCGGACACCGAGTACAGCCAGATCTCCGGCGGGCCGGGGCTGATCGCGGGGGCGGGCGGCGCGGTCCTGGGCGGCTTCTTGGCCGACAAGGTGGGGCTGCGTCGCATGATCGCCGTGTCCGGCTGGCTGCTGGCCGCGACCTGGGTCCTCTTCGCCCTGTCCCCGGATCAGTGGTCGTCCAGAGCCTTCGTCGTGGGGATCATCCTGGCCGAGTCCGCCTGCTCGGGTGTGATGGCGGCGGGGCTCTTCGCGCTGTTCATGGGCATCTCCTGGCCGCGCGTGGCCGCCACCCAGTTCACCGCCTACATGGCCATGCTCAACTTCAGCCGGGTGATCGGCAGCAACACGGCCGCCGCCCTGGACCCGCTGATGAGCGTGCCCACCATCTACCTGTACTGCGCGGGGCTGACCGCCCTGACGCTGTTCCTGCTGCCCTGGATCGACCCCGTGGCCGCCCGCCGCGCGTTCGCCGACTACGCATCGCGCTCCGCCCCCGCGTCGCCCGACCCCGGCTGACCCCGGCTCCCCCTGGCGGCCGAGACCCCAGGCGATCCGGGCTCCCTACAGCGTCTTCTCGACCGGGCCGTCGTCGTCGCCAGGCTCGACGGGGGCCTGCTTCCGCAAGGTCAACTCGCTCTGCTGAGCCGCGCCAGGACGGCTGCGGGTCGAGCCCAGCTCGTCGGCCAGGGCCGCGTCGGACAGCGCGTCGTCCTTGCGGTTGAGCTCGGTGAGCTTGCCGCCGGCCAGGTTGATCATTCGCGAGAAAAAGCCCATGTCCACTCCGCACCGCCCCGAGGGCTGCTTGTCTGCAGCCTACGCCTTCCTGCCTCGCGTCTTGCCCCCTTCGCGCGATCTTCTGCGACCGCTCATCGCCCCGCCCTTTCCCCGGGTGGTGCTCTATGGTCGCGAGGCTGCGGCCGGGACGACCCCGGGACCGCTGCGGGGAGCGGCTGCATGACGCGAATGAAGGCACCAGGGAGGCGTCGACCGGCGCGCCACGACAGCGTGGCCATGAAGCGCCGCAAGGAGCTGGACGAACGGGACGACAGGGCCCGCGGCAAGCTGCTGGCCCGCTACGCCGACATCGAGCCCGATGGCCTGGTGACCTGCCACTTCTCCACCCACGTGGAAGCGCGCCTGGCCGACGGCAGCACGGAGATGTGCCTGCTCAGCCCCAAGGTCCACAAGCTGCTGGGCGTCGCCGTGGGCGACCTGGTGTGGACGGAGGCCATCGGCGACGAGCGCATCGTCGTGGCGCGGGCTCCCCGCCGCACGGAGGTCCGCCGCAAGCGCGGGGACGAGGACCGCACGGGGCACGTCATCGCGGCCAACGTCGACCAGATGGCGATCACGGTGGCCATGCACGAGCCGCCCCTGCGCACCGGCGCCATCGACCGCTACCTGGTGCTGGCGTCCATCCTCGGCATCGACCCGCTGCTGATCATCACCAAGATCGACCAGACCACGGAGGACGACCCCGAGTGGGAGGAGCTGGATCCCTACCTGGAGATGGAGATCCCCATCCTGCTGACCTCGGCCGAGTCCGGCGCCGGCATCGACGAGCTGGAGGACGCGCTGCGGGGCCGGGTCACTGTCTTCTCCGGGCACTCCGGCGTCGGCAAGTCGAGTCTCTGTCAAGCGATGGGCCTGGACGGCGCCCTGATCGCCGGGGAGATGTCGCGCTCGCACGGCCGGATCCGCGGCCGCCACACCACGTCGGTGGCGCGTCTGCTGGAGCTGCCCAAGGGCGGCTGGGTGGTGGACACGCCGGGCGTGCGCGCCATCGGCCTGGTGGATCTGGAGCGGGCGGACGCGCGGGTGCACTTCCCGGACTTCGAGCCCTTCGCCGAGAACTGCACCTTCGCCGACTGCCTGCACCTCGAAGAGGAGGGCTGCGCTGTGCTCGCCGCGGCGGAGGAGGGAGAGCTCTCCGACGCCCGCTACCTGTCCTACGCCCGCCTGCTGGACTCGCTGGAGGAGTGATGAAGGCCATCGTCTACGACCGCCACGGCCCCGCCGACGTCCTGCATTTGGGGGAGGTACCCGAGCCCACCGTCGGCCCGGACGACGTCCTGGTGGCCATTCGCGCGACCTCGGTCAACCCCGTCGACTGCAAGATCCGCCAGGGCTACCAGCGCGCCATCAACCCGCAGCGCTTCCCCGCGGTGCCGGGCATGGACCTGTCGGGCGAGGTGCTGGAGGTCGGCGCCAACGTCGTCCGCTTCGAGCCCGGGGACGCCGTCTGGGCATCGCCGCACCACCGCCGCTGCGGGACCTTCGCCGAGCGCATTGCGGTGAGGGCCGACGAGCTCGCCCCCAAGCCGCCCTCCCTCAGCCACGAGGAGGCCGCGTCCCTGCCCCTGGTCGCCTTGACCGCGTGGAACTGCCTGGTCGACGCCGCGAAGCTGAAGTCCGGCGACCACCTCTTTGTCCAGGCCGGCGCCGGCGGCGTGGGCAGCGCGGCGATCCAGATCGGGAAGGCGATCGGCGCCACCGTCACCACGACCTGCAGCCCCGCCAACGCCCAGTTCGTCACCAGCCTGGGCGCGGACCGCGTCATCGACTACCGCAGCGAGCGCTGGCAGGACAGCGTGCGCGACGTCGACGTGTTCCTGGCCTGCCTGGGCCCCCAGGAGACCCTGGACGCGATCGCGGTGCTCTCTCCCGGCGGCTGCGTGACCTCCATCAACTCGGGGATGGTGCCCGCCGTCTCCGCCCACGGCCCCTGGTTGGGCCTGCTGCCCATGGTGGCCCGCATGCTGCGCTGCAGCCTGACCGCGCGGCTGCAGGGGCGGCGGGTGCACCACGTCGTGCGCAAGGCCAGCGGCCTGGACCTGGCGGCGCTGGGCTCCCTGGTGGACCAGGGCACGCTGCGCCCGGTGGTGGCCCAGGTGTTGCCCTTGGAGAACGCCGCGGACGCGCACCGCCTCAGCGAAGGCGGGCACGTCCGGGGAAAGGTCGTGGTGGCGATCCCGGAGTGATCCGGGGGCGTCGCCCAGGCCGCGCGGGCGGCTGGACGATCAGTCCGTGGGCGCCCGGCGGGCGTCCAGGTCGTCGATCTCACGGGTGGCCTGCTCGACCGCCTTGCTCAGCCCCACGCCCTTGGCGTAGTTCCGGACCTCGGTCCAGGCGGCGACGGCCTTGTTGAGCATCTGCTCGTTGCCGAAGCCCGCGTTCTTCTTGGCGTCCGCCTCGTACACGGCGGTGCGGCACTTCGCCTTGATCTGGTAGGCCAGGGTCACGCGCACGCCGCGGTTGGCCGAGCCCATGTCCGTCTGGTACGAGATCGTGGTCTCCGCCTGCGCGATCGCTTCGTTGAAGGACCCGTTGCGCAGGTGGCACTTGGCCAGCTCCAGCGTGAACTCCGGCTTGTACTTGTAGCGGCCCTGGTCCGTGACGGCCTTGGCCCACTCGCAGTGCGACTTGTAGTCACGCTTGGCTTCGTGGTGCGCCATGCCGATGGCCATGGCCGTCAGGTAGTTGGGATCGTTGACGGGGGCCGCCTTGAGGTGCGTCAGCTCCCCCGCGCTCAGGGAGCCGCTGTTGGCCTTGCCGGCCACCGAGGCCAGGTACTCCCGCTCGTAGGACATGGGCACGGCGTCCGCGGCCGGCTCGGGGGTCGGGTCCGCTGCGGCCGGCTCGGGGGTCGGGTCCGCTGCGGCGGCCTCCGGCGTGGGCTCGGGGGTGGGCTCCGGCGTGGGCTCGGGGGTGGGGTCGGGCTCACGCTCTTCCGGCGTGGGATCAGGCTCCCGCTCCTCCGGCGTGGGGTCGGGCTCGCGCTCTTCCGGCGTGGGATCGGGCTCGCGGGGCTCCGGCGTGGGGTCGGGCTCGCGGGGCTCTGGCGTGGGATCGGGCTCCCGCTCGCGGGCCGTGAACGTGTCCGACGAGGACCCGCCGGTGGATCCGGTGCTTCCGGTCGATCCCGTGGAACCGGTCGATCCCGTGGATCCGGTCGATCCCGTGCTCCCGGAGCCGCCGCTCAGGCTGCCGCTGGCGGCGTCCGATCCGCTGTCCTCGGCCGGCGGATCCGGGTCCAGGCCCAGGTCCAGGCCGTCCAGGATGTCCGAGCCGCCCAGGTCGAGGCCGGCCAGGGGGTCGATCTCTTCGGCGCCCTCGTCCGCGGGGGTCGCCGTGGCGGCCGCGGTGGGCTCCCCGCCCTCCTTGTCCCCGCTCAGAAGCAGCACGGCCAGGCCGATGCAGACCAGCGCGGCCAGGCCGAGCACGGCGACGATGATGAGGGGCTTCTTGGACGGTCCGTCTTCGAACTCGTCCTCGCCGTCCTCCTCCTCGTCCTCGTACTCTTCGTCTTCGTACTCTTCGTCGTCGTACTCGTCGTCGTTGAGCATGGGCCGCTCCTCCGGGGTGCAAGGTCGGGATTCTATCGGGCTGGACGCCCGGTCCGCCAATCCGACGGACCGATCTGGCCACCGAAGACGTACGCGGCCAGACTGCCGCGGTGCCTCACGCTTCGCCCGTCACGCCCCTGGAGGGCTTCGACCGCGCCTGGCTCGCCCGGGTTCCCATCGTGTCGCTCTCGGCCGAGCCCGACGCGTCCGAACTGCACGACGTCGAGCGGGCGGAGGCCGATCGGAACAAGCCCCGTCGCCGCCGTGAGCTGGTGGCCGGACGCACCGCGCTGCGCCGGGCGCTGCGGGCGGCGGGCTGGTCGGGGGATCGCCCGCTGCTGCCCGGCGAGCAGGGCCGTCCCGAGCTCCCGCAGGGCTTCAGCGGGTCGATCACCCACAAGGACGGCCTGGTTCTGGCGGTGGCGGCGGCGATCGTCGACGGCCGCACCATCGGCGTGGACTCCGAGGTCCTTGGCGAGCGGCCGCGGGTGGGCATCGCCTCGCGCATCCTGCGGCCCCCCGAGCTGGCCCGGTGGAAGGCGGGCGGGGAGGCCTGGCCCGATCTGCTGGAGTACTTCTCCCTCAAGGAGGCGATCTACAAGGCCGCGCACCCGCACCTGCCCCGCTACATCCGCTTCGACGAGGCGGAGATCGCCGCCGACGGCCGCATCACCATGCACCTGCTCCACGACGACGGGCCCCTGCACCTCATCGGCCGCCGCTGGTGGGAGGGCGACCGGCTGATCAGCGTCGCTAGCTGCCGAGCAGCTCCCTGAGCCACTGCTCCACCTTCGGCCGCGCCGCGTCGTCGTAGCCCACGCTGCGCTGGCGGATCGTGCCGTCCCGGGTCACCCAGAAGGTGGTGGGCACCCCCCGGGTGTGGAACTGGTTCATGATCGCCTTGTCGCTGTCCAGCACCACGGGGAAGGGGAGGGGGTTCTTCTTGAGGTGAGCGCGCGCGGCGGCCGGGTTCTGGTCGACGTTCATGCCGATGATCTGCAGCCCCTCGCCCTTGTGCGCCTCGTAGAAGGCCGCCAGCACCGGCAGCTCCTTCTTGCAGGGCGCGCACCACGACGCCCAGAAGGTCATCACCACCGGCTTGCCGGCCAGATCGGACAGCTTGAGCGTGCCGCCGTCCACCAGCGTGCCCTCCCAGTCCAGCATGGCGTCGCCCACCTTGCCGCCGGGGTACCGGGCCGCCGCCTCCGCCAATTCGTCCGACGTGTCCCCGCCGCCGCAGCAGCGGAAGCCCACGCTGTCGTCCTTGAGCTCCGGCGACTCCGTGTCCTTGTGGTAGGCGCAGCGGGCCGAGTTGCCCGAGAAGTAGGAGCCGCCCTGCAGCGCCGCCTTGTCCGGGGTCACGCCGATCCACTCCTTGGTCAGCCCCTCCAGGTCGTAGACGCCCTCGGGCGTGGCGCACTTGGGGTGCTCGCCGGTGATCAGGAGCCGGGGGTCGTTCTTCTTGCGGCTGTCTGCGCACCAGCCCTCGCGCCAGTGCTCTCCGTAGGCGTGCTGCCGGCCCTCGTGGGCGTCGTTGGAGAAGACGCCGTCGCGGTCGTCGTCGATGGGGGCGGTGCCCGTGCAGGCCGTCAGCCACTCCTCCTCGGTGCACAGCCGCTTGCCCGCGGCCTCACACGCCGCCTTCGCCTCGTACCAGCTGAGCCCCCGGGCGACCTCGACCCCGGGCTCGCTGACGGCGCGGGGGCCCTTGAGGGAGGCCTCGAAGGCGTCGATGGTGAACAGCCCCTCCGAGCCCTCCACCGAGACGACGCCGGGGCCCTTGACGACCCCCACGACCTCCTCGGCGAGCTCCACGTCCAGCAGCTTGCGTCCGCCGGAGTCGTCCTGGAGGGCGTCGATGACCGCGTTGAGGGCGCCGACCGACTGCGCGCCCACCAGCTTGCGGCCGTTGACGAAGAGCGCTGGGGTGCCGCTGACGCCGGCGTCGCCGCCCACCTTGGAGTCCGCCTTCACCTTGTCGGCGGTTGCCGGGTCCTTCATGCAGGCCGCCCAGGCGTTCATGTCCAGGCCGATGTCCCCGGCGTACTCCCGCAGGTTCTTGCCGCGCAGGCGCCCGTTGTTGCGGAAGAGGGTGTCGTGCATCTCCCAGAACTTGCCCTGCTTCTCCGCGCAGACCGCCGAGGCCGCGGCGCCGCAGGCGAAGTTGTGCAGGTTCTTGCGCAGCTCGATGGCGTTGCACTGCTGGTGCATGGGGAAGTGCATGAAGGCGATGCGCACGTCGTTGCGCTCCTCCATCAGCAGCTCGACGTTGCCCGACAGCTTCTTGCAGAAGGGGCACTGGAAGTCCTCGAACAGCACGATGCTGATGGGGGCGTCCTTCGGGCCGCGCCAGGGCACGTCGGCGCCGATGGAGAGATCGTGCACCTCCTCGGGCACCACCACCCGGCGGGTGCCGGCGGCGGGCTTGCCGACGGGGGTGGAGGCGGGCTGGGGGGTGGCCTGCGCCGTGCTGCTGGCGACGACCGGGGTGGCCTCGGGCAGCTCCACGACGATGGGCGACTCCACGACCGGCGCGCGGTGGGTCGCGGCGTTGATGGCGGGGGTGCCCAGGAGGACGACCAGCGCCAGGGCCAGCTCCGGGCCCGGCTTCAAGAAGCGCGCGGGCAGGGCGGCCAGGTCCTTGAAGGGCGCGGCGGGGCCCTGGGGGTGCAGCAGGACCGCGAGGACGAGCACCGCGACGTTGGTGCCGTCCATGATCAGGCAGAAACGGCAGACGGAGTCCACGTGGTAGAGCATGTGGAAGAGCAGCCACCCGCCGAACGCCAGGCCGCCCAGGCCCGCCGCGGTGGCCAGCGTCGACAGCCGCGCCCTGTCCACCTTGCCGGCCATCGCCAGGCCGCCCAGCAGGGCCAGCAGGGCGTACAGGGGCACCGCCGGCACGCTGACCGGCACGCCGAAGAGCTCGGACCACTCCGACTGGAGGACCGCGCCGCAGCCCCCGTCCTGGCACTTGCCCGAGTCCAGGCCGGCCACGGTGTCGTAGTGCACCCCAATCAGATCGAAGGCCCAGTACGCGCCGAAGACGGCGGCGAGGACGAAGAGGATCGGGACCAGCTTGTCTTTCACGGGGGCCTCCTGAGGGTGGCCGGAGCCTAACGCCGGGGGTCCTCCGCTGCTACCCTCCGCCGCCGTTCCACGGCGTCCTTCAGGGGGAAATCGCATGTCCGACAGCCACGTCCGCGTCGAACGCACCGGCATGCTCGGGGACCTGGGGCGGTCCCTGATCGCCGTGCCCATCGGCATCCTGTTGTTCCTCGCGTCCTTCGTCGTCCTCTTCATGACGGAGGGGCGCACCAACGAGGCCGCGGTCTGCGAAGCGTCGCTGTCGGTGCCCTCGGAGGAGGCGGGCGGTCGGGACGGCGAGTTCATCAGCGTGACGGGCACCCTGTCGACGTCCAGCCCCGTGGGCGACGCCGAGTACCTGGAGGCCGGCGACTGGCTCCTGCTGGAGCGCGGCGTGGAGTTCTGGGCCTGGACCGAGCACAGCGAGTCGGAGAGCCGCAAGAAGGTGGGCGGCGGGACCGAGCGCATCACCTGGTACACCTACACCCAGGAGTGGACGACGGATCCGGAGGACAGCACCCGCTTCGACGATCCGAACGGCCACCAGAATGTCCCCGCCACGGTGCAGCCCGCCGTGTTCGCCAGCCGGACCGTGGCCCTGGACGCCTGGTCCTTCGACGCCACCGACGCCAACCTGCCGCCGCCCGAGGACCTGACCTTGGAGGGGCTGACCCTCAAGGGCGCCGCCGCCGCCGGTCAGCGCAACGGCGACGTCGTGTACCTGCGCCCGGGCTCGGCCGAGGCCCCCCAGGTGGGCGACGTCCGCTTGTTCTGGCGTGCGCTGCCCAGCGGGATGCGGGCGACGGTCTTCGGCGAGGGGCAGGGCGAGTCGCTGGTGGCCCACATGCACGAGGGCGACACCCGCATGTTCCGCGTCCTGCGCGGCGGCCGGGACGAGGCGCTCTCCGCGCTGCTGAGCGAGTACAAGGCCGTCGGCTGGATGGGCCGGGTCGCCGGCTTCCTCATGATGT
>CALCXL010000965.1 GCA_937907595.1 uncultured Pseudomonadota bacterium | reverse complement strand
GTAGGCCTCGGTGCGGGTCACGGACCCGGTCATCGCGAGGACCGCAGGGACAGAGGAGTCGTCGTCGTCCACGGCGTCGTCGTCGTCCATGGCGTCGTCGTCGTCCATGGCGTCGTCGTCGTCCATGGCGTCGTCGTCGTCCGCGGCGTCGTCGTCGTCGGCCGCATCGTCGTCGTCTGCGGCGGAGTCGTCGTCGTCGTCGTCGGCCACGGGGCAGCCGGTCAGGGCGAGCGCGAGGCTGGCCAGCAGGGCGAATACGAACAGGGTCCAACGGTGCATGCAATCCTCCAGAGTCAACTCGAAGTCCGCAGGATAGCATCGGACGTCGAGCCCTTCGGTGCCCGAATCCGCCCGCGGGCCGACGACCTTCATCGGCCATTCTCCCCAGCGTTGCTCCGGTCCGGTGCGGAGCTCCTCTTGGAGCCGGGCCGGAGGGCGGGCTAGGGTGCGTGGTGGGTGGAGCGGGGAGCGGGGAGCGAGGCGTGGTGCATGATCTGAACGTTCGAGCGCGGAGGCGAACGGGTGCCTCGGGCTCGGGGGGGCCCGCGCAGGCTCGCCCCGCCCCCCGGTGGGGTTGGGGGCCCTGGGCCGGCTCCTGGGCTGCCGCCGCGGCGTTGTCCCTCCTCGGCTGCGTCGAGCCCGCGGCCGACGACGACGAGCCCGTGGCCGACGACGACGGGTCTTCGGGCGGGGACGGAGCCACCACCTGGAGCGAGCGGATCGACTGCGCGGCCCCCACCACGGGCTTCGACCGATTGGACGATGTGGGTGCGGCGCGGGGCCTGGATCTGCCCATGGTCCCGCCGCCGCTGCGCCCCTGCCCGCCGGTCTCCGCCGCCGTCGTGGCCGAGGACCTCGATGGGGACGGCGATGTCGACGTCCTCCTGTCCAACAACGTCGGCTTCCCCGATCTCTTCGCCAACGACGGTACGGGCTCGTTCACCCGGGTGCCGGTGGGGCACGACGTGCTGTCCCGGTTCGGGCGGACCGTCTACGGACATGCCGTGGTGGACCTCGACGGCGACGGCCTGCTCGACGTGGTCGTCTGGGGCCCGAGCCTGGTCCTGCTCTCCCACAACGAGGGCGGGCTGGCCTTCTCCGACTTCCAGCCGCTGCTGCAGGACGACGAGTGGCCGCGCTACTGCATCCAGAGCGTCGCGTTCGGCGACGTGGACGGGGATCTGGACCTGGATCTCTTCGTGCCCCGCGCCGACGTGTTGGAGGGCCCCGACAGCTTCTGGGTGATCGAGCCGGCGACGGGCTCGACGGACCTGCTGCTGCTCAACGTTGGGGACGGTCTCTCCTTCGAGCGGGCCGCAGAGCTGGCCCCGAGGGGCGGCGCGGGCATCGCCCTGGTCGCCGCCTTCACCGACCGCGACGGGGACGGGGACGCCGACCTGCTCGCGCCCTCGGATCGGCCCTTCCCGCCCCTGGGGCCGACGGCGTTCTACCGCAACGACACCGCGGCGGCGGGCACCCTGGACCTGGTGGACGACGCGCCGGACGTGGGCGCCGACCTCTACGTCGGCGGCATGGGCATCGCCACGAGCGACCTCAACGCCGACGGCATCCTGGACTACTGCATCACGGACTTCGAGCCCCAGCTGCGCTGCCTGGTGAGCCACGAGGCCACGGGGACCTGGTCGCGGCAGGGCATCGAGCTGGGCCTCGCCACCGACCCGACCGCGCACCCCGGCTTCGTCAGCGAGTCCTGGGACGGCTGGTCGATCGAGATGGTGGACCTGGACAACGACGGCGCGCTGGACGTGGCCGTGGCCGCGGGCAGCCCGGACTCGCTCAGCGGCCCCGTGCGCCCCGACGCCCTCTGGCAAGGCGGGTTGAGCTCGCCCTCGGACCCGGGCTCCCTGCGCTTCGAGGAGCGCTCGGCGGAGACCGGCTTCAACCTGGGCGCGGAGCACTACGGCCTGGCCACCGCGGACTTCGAAGGCGACGGCTACCGCGACATCGTCATCGCCGCGCGGGACGGCCTGCCGGTGCTCTGGAGCAACCCCTGCGGCGACGGAGCCTGGCTGGAGATCGATCTGCGCAGCCCGGCGCCCAACACCCTGGGGATCGGCGCCCGGATCATCACCCGGTGGGCCGGCGGTCGGATCGACGTGCAGGAGGTGCAGGGCGGGCGGGGCCTGGGGCAGTCGCCAGCGCGGGTGCACGTGGGGCTCGGCGACGTGGACCGGGTGGAGTCCATCGAGGTGCGCTGGTCCGACGGCGCGACGGTGACGGCAGACGACGTGCCCACGAGGCGCTACGTCACGGTGCGGCACCCTCTCCTGGACTGATCGCCACGGCTCGCCCCGTCAGCGGGCGCAGGCCGGGTCCGACGCACAGCCCGGATCGTCGCAGTCCATCTGGAAGTCGTGATCGTCGTCGAGGCCGTTGCTGCAGTCCTCGGGGGTCGAGGGGCAGGCGGGGTCGGCCCAGCAGATGGGGTCGAGGCAGTCGATGTCGCCGTTCTGGTCGTTGTCGACCCCGTCGCTGCAGTCGGTCTCGTGCAGGCAGACCAGCCGGCGGTCGCAGTCGGGATCGTCGCAGTCGACCAGCGCGTTGCCGTTGTTGTCGAGCCCGTCGAAGCAGTCGAACTCGCCCGCGCAGAGCGCCTCCCCACCGCAGTCGGAGTCGGCGCAGTCCACGTCGCCGTCGCCGTCGTCGTCGACGCCGTTGGTGCACCACTCGCCGGGATCCGGCCAGTCCGCGCCGACGTCGGGCCCGAGCTCCCCGGGGTGGGCGGAGCCGTCGAAGGTCCGGGCGATCCGGAAGCCCGCGTGGGGCGCGATGTGGGCCGGGAACAGGCCGATGCGGTAGGAGACCCGGGCGAAGGCCGCGGTGAGGTAGACGCTGCCGCCCCGGGTGATGCGGGCGTCGCCGGTGGACGGCCCGCTGGGATCCGTCTCCGGGCCCCAGCCCCCGAGGGGGTCGTGCCAGTCCTGCAGCCACTCCCAGACGTTGCCCGTCATGTCGTGAAGGCCGTAGCCGTTGGCCGCCTTCGTCGCCACCTGCCGGGTGGGCTCGCCGCTGTTGCCCGCGTACCAGCCCACGTCCCCGATCTCGTCGGAGCCCGAGAAGACGAAGTCCTCGCCCCCCCGCGCGGCGAACTCCCACTCGGCCTCGGTGGGCAGGCGGTAGCCGCTGCACTCCACGGGGTCGACGGCGGGGCTGCACAGCACGTCCGCCTGGGACCCGCTGCAGTCGTAGCAGGCTTGCAGCCCGTCGGCGGCGGACATCGCGTTGGCGAACGCCGCGGCTTCGAACCAGCTGACCTGCTCGACGGGGCACTCGGGGCCGCAGGACGTGAAGTCCGACGGGTTGTAGTCCATGAGCGCGGCGAACTCCGCCTGCGTGACCTCCGTGCGGCCGATCCAGAGTCCCCGGCTCAGGGTGACGGGGTGGGCGGGCAGCTCCTGCGGCTGGCACCGGTCCTCGCCCGCCGTGCAGCCCATCTCGAAGGTCGCCGGGCAGAGCAGGACGAGGTCCACGCCCTGGACGCGCCTCGGCTCCTGGCCTTCGCATTCCGCGGGGGGATCGGCGGCTTCGGTGCAGCCTGCCAGGAGCAGCGCCGCGAGCAGGAGCCGCAGGGCCCCGGGACGCCGCCGCGGGGCCCTCACCGCAGCTCCAGGGAGTCGCCGGAGCAGGCGATGCCCGACCCGTCGAACATGGCCTCGTCCGCGGCCTCGCAGTAGTCCTGGTAGCGGCTGCCGGCGACGACGAGGGCCGGCGCGTCGAGGCCCGCGGGCCCCGGCACCCCCCCCAGCTGGAACTGGGGACTGCTCAGCCAGAGCCCGCAGACGCGCCGCAGACCCGGCTCGTGCTCCTCCGTCAGGCGCTCGTCCAGGCCGAAGCCCAGCACGTCCCTGAGCACCGCGCGCTCCCCCTCGGTGCTCAGGTCCGGGTCGGTGAGGATGCGGTCCTTGAGCGCGGAGAGGACGTCCTCCACCGTCGACCCGGCGTCGGTCCCCGCGGCGATCAGCCGGTCGACCCAGTCCTCGGCCCCCCCACCCATGGGATCGGTGCACTGGCCAAACCAGCTCTCCCAGGCCAGCAGCGTCTGGAAGTCGAGGCTGCGAAAGCCCGAGGACGAGTCCTTCATGGTGAGGCCGAGGGCCGCCTGGATCCAGGCGTCGTCCTGGTAGGTGAGGGAGCCGGGTCCGTCGGAGACGCCCACGGGGAAGTCGGCCAGACCGGGCCAGTCCAGGGCCCAGTAGGCCGCGCGAAGCAAGGTGCGGGATGCCTGGCGCCGGACGCCATCACCGACGCTGTTTCCGTGGCGCGCGGGGTCCTCGTCCTCCACGGAGAAGGGCTGGAAGATCGGGGACAGGAAGTACGCCGTGTCGCTCTCGACGACGTCGCGGGGCGCGTTCAGGGCGAAGTAGGGGTGGGTCGCGACCTCGACGAGGAGGTCGAGCAGGGAGTAGTCCCCAGCGATCCACGTGCTGGCGAGGTGGGTCAGCAGGTCCCGCTGCTCCTGGTTGCGGGGGAAGCCGTGGCTGAGCGTGAGGCCGTAGCCGAAGGCCTCCTTCCACACCCGCTCCGCCACGGACAGGGAGAGCAGCGTGGCGAAGGCGGCGGGCCCATCCACTGCGGGGTCCGCGCCCTCCGCGAGCGGCTGGCCCCGCAGGCCGTCCAGGCCCTCTCGGAGGATCCCCTCCAGATCCCACATGCTCGCCGACGTCCCGATCTCCTTCGTGAAGTAGACGGGCAGCTCCAAGCGGTCCTCCCGGATCTCATCGGGGACCCCCCACACGCCGCAGATGTCCTCCCCTCCCCAGGGCGTCGTCGTCCGGGGGTCGTAGAGCGGCTGCTCCTCCTCGTCGGTCCCCTGCGAGGGCCCCACGATGGCGCCGTCGCGCCGGAAGAAGCCGTGCAGGCGGTTCATCTCCATGCCGCCCGAGGCGCCGAAGAGCGCCCCCTCGAAGTGGCCCGGCACCTCCCACGTGCGATCCGTCTCGGGGTTGTCCGTGCCGGTCACCGACGCCTCGGAGTTGTGGCAGGGCAGGCAAGCCATCTCCCGGTGCAGGTAGTTGCGCTGGAAGAGCTCGGCGAGGTTGAGTCGGATGGCTTCGGTCTCGCTGATGTTCATCACCGGGTTGTCGTAGACCAGGTGGGCGTAGAGGTCCGCTTCGAACCACGGGCTGAGGTCGTCCAGCAGGACCGCGGAGCGGCTCAGGTCGTACATCGTCCAGGGGCGACCGAAGTCCGATTCGGCCCCGTTGCTCCGCACGAACGCCGCCAGCTCCGGCCCGTCCTCCCCCAGCGCCGACTCGCCGTAGCAACCCCCGTTGGCGCGGGCGCCGATGCGGTTCACGCCGGTCAGGTCCATCAGGTTGTCCTGCCAGTGCTCCAGGTACGCCGGCGCGCGGGCCATGGACCGCACCAGCTCCTCGCGGCTCGTCGCCGCCAGCAGATCGACGAGCACGCGGACCTCCTGGGTGGAGGTGGGCGATCGCCCCCACATCAACGGCACCAGGCGCTGGACGAAGGCTGCGTCGCCGGCGTCGTTGAGCAGGGCGACCTGATCCTCCGCATCGCAGCCGGGCACGAGGAGGAGCCCGGCGGCGGCGAGCCCGGCGGCGAGGCGGTGGACGCGGGGGGCGATCACGTGGGGTAGCCCAGGACGTGCTCGCGCAGCCAGCGGGCGGCGTCGGCCTCGCTGCCGTCCACGCGCGTGTCGCCGACGGCGAAGGCCTCGCCGTTGAAGGGCCAGATGCCCTGGCCCAGCAGGAGCGCCGCGCGGAACTCCGAGGGGCTGATCGAGTTCGTCGCGTGCCCCGACTCCGCGATGGTCCCGATGATCCCGCTCCGCTCCTCGTCCGCCCAGCCGCCGATGACCCACTGCACGTAGCCCTGCGGCCAGTGGTTGAGGCCCGAGCCGTTCTGGATGTGGGGGCTGCGGCCGAACTCGGTCGTGATCAGGATCTGGTGACGGTCCAGATCGAGCTTGTCCGGGTCGTCCTCCCCCGGCTCGTTGATCAGGCCGACGAGCTGGCTGAAGACGTGGACGAGGTTCCGGGACGACTCCACGACGTGGTTCCGGTGGGTGTCGTACGCGGCCCCCGTGGACGTGGGCAGCATGCCGCCGTCGACCATGCAGACGTACTTCGCGGGCTCGACGGCGCGGGTCAGGAGGTGGGCCCCCAGCCGAAGTTGGGCGGTGGAGAGGTCGAGGTCGCTCTGCTCGCCGCAGCTCTCGGCCGTCGGCACGGAGAGGAGCTCCGCCGGCAGCAGCCCCCGCAGCCGCTCGGAGCGGGCGAGGCCGCCGATCGCCGCCTCGTAGCCGGCGAGGGCGGGTGCGCGGACCGGGTTGCCGTCGGGCCCCGCGAGGGCGCCGCCGTAGCTGCCCAGGTACCACGCCAGCGCAGCGTCGACCTCCGCCGATCGCTCGCCCAGGTTGCTGCGCCCGAGCAGGTCCACGAGGCGGCTCCCCTGGCCCATCAGCAGCCCCGTGGGGCGGGCGGAACCCTCGTGGGCGCCCACGGCCACCGCCGCGTAGGCGTTGTGGGCGGTGATGTCGATGCGGTCGGGGAAGAGCACCCACGCGTAGGGAGAGTCCCGGGCGCCGCTGCGGGCCTGGTGGAACCGTTCGACATGGGCCCCGAAGCCCGCCAGCCGCGGGTTGCTGTTGATGTGCCCGCCCAACGCCAGGGGCACGGCCACCTGGTGGGGCGCGGCGTCGTGCCGCATCACGAGGGAGCGCGTGCGCGCCAGGAGGTCCGGCCGCTCCCGCAGGGGGTAGAGGAAGGGGCCCAGATGGACCTGCCGGCCGTCCCCGTCGCGCCGCCACGGCTCCAGCAGGGGGCGACCGCCGCCGCCGCATCGCTGGAACACCTCCGGGATGCTGTCCGGCCCCTCCTGGAACGCCCACCAGCCTTGCCCTGCGAAGTCCCCGCCCGCGCTGGGATCACCGTGCTCGGGGATGACGTGGAACGTGTCAAAGGCGTTGACGCCGCCCCAGAGGAACAGCTCCAGGACCCCCTCCGGGGCGCGCTCCGACGGGAGCAGCAGCGCGCTCTGGGTGGCGTCCGCGGGCGCGCCCCAGGGACCGCTTCCGGGCCCGGTCGCTGGCTCCTCTTCGGTGCAGCCGACCCCGAGCCCGGCTGCGGTCAGGGCGCTGGCGTGCCGGATGAAGTCGCGCCGGGTCCACGTCATGGGGAGCAGGATAGCCCTTCGCGTCGTGTCGGGCCGTGACGATCGACAGCGAAGCCCCCCGCGCGGGGCATCCGGGGCAGCCGGGGCATCCCCCGGTCCGTCTTCTGTAGACTGCCGGTGTGGGCCTTTTCACCTGGCGAACCCCTCCCGACATCGACGCCCGCATCGAGGCGCTCGAGGTCCCGTTCAACAAGCACGGCCTGGACCGATACGGCACCAGCAAGGAGGCCCTGAAGCGGGCCCTGCGGCCGGCGGCGTGGATGTACCGCAAGTACATGACCATGACGGTGCACGGCACGGAGAACATCCCGGCGGCCGGGCGGGCGATGCTGGTGGGCAACCACAGCGGCGGTGTGGCCCTGGACGGCGCGCTGATCTGGACGTCGATGCTGCTGGAGCTGAACCCGCCGCGGCTGGCCCACGGCATGGCGGAGAAGTTCCTGAACATGGCGCCCTTCGCGTCGCAGCTGACCAACCGCACCGGGCAGCTGACGGGCCTGCCCGAGCACGCGATCCGCCTGCTGGAGGACGATCGCCTGCTGATGGTCTTCCCCGAGGGTGCCCGCGGCACCGCCAAGCTCTACAAGGATCGCTACTCGCTGGTGCGCTTCGGCACGGGCTTCATGCGCCTGGCGATGCAAACCAACACGCCGATCGTGCCGGTGGCCTTCCTGGGCGGCGGGGAGGCGATCCCCACCATCCACAACAGCCGGATGCTGGGCAAGCTGACCGGCGCGCCCTACGTGCCCTTCACCCCCTGGATCCTGGCCCTGCCCCGGCCGGCGGCCTGCCAGATCTACTACGGCGAACCCATGGAGTTCGAGGGCAGCGGCAACGAGGCCGACGAGGTCATCCAGGCCCACGTCGACCAGGTCAAGCAGCGCATCCGCGGCATGCTGGACCAGGGCATCGAGCGCCGCCGCGGGCGCCACCGCAACGCGCCCGTGCGCTGGTCGGGAGAGAGCGCATGAAGGTCCTGGTCACGGGGGTGTCGGGCCGTTTGGGCCGCGTTCTTGCCCGGCGCCTGCTGGCGGAGGGGCACAGCGTCCTGGGCGTGGATCGGCGGCCCTGGCCGGACCCGCCGCGCGGACTGGAGATGTTCGCCGTCGACATCCGCAAGCGGCCGGCCGAGGAGGTCTACCGCACCCGCAAGCCCGAC
>CALCXL010000964.1 GCA_937907595.1 uncultured Pseudomonadota bacterium | reverse complement strand
GCCAGCCTCACCGGGGCGCGCCGCGGCCGACGTGCCCTCGGGCGCCTTCCCCCGGGTGAGCGCACCGGAGCCGCCTCCGCCGCCTCCGCCGGCCCCGCCGCCCTCGCTGCCGGACATCCCCGCGATCATGCGCCACCGGACCCCCGACCCCAACGAGGAGAGCATCGCGCCGGTGGACACGGGGCGACGCCTGCCGTCGGCGGGGGCCTTGAGCCCCGAGCAGTACGTGCGGATCCTGGCCACGCTGTTCCACGCCCACAGCAGCGGCCGGCTGATCCTCGACGGCGAGCGCGGCCGCCGCACCTTCTTCCTGCTCAACGGCTACCCCGTGTGGGTGGAAGCCGACGACCCCATGAACGGCCTGCCCCGCTACCTCCACCAGGAGCGGATCCTGCCCGCCTCGGACATCGGCAAGCTGGCGGACTGGGTGGCCACCCGCCGCGGCAGCCTGCGCGGCGGCATGGTGGAGTTGGGCCTGGTCCGGGCCGCCGACCTGCCCGCCCTCATGGAGAGCTGGGTCACAGCCGAGGTCCGCGACGGCCTGGGCGACGGCGGGCGCTTCGAGTTCCACGCCGGCGACGACTTCGCCGGCAGCCGACCGGTGTACGAGGTCAACCCCATCCGCGCCGTCTGCGCGGGCCTGGAGCTGCACCTCTCCCCCGAAGCGGCGGCCTCGGCGGTCGCGGGTCTGTCTGGCCGGATGCTCGGGCGCACCCGCACGTTCAACCGGCTCTTCGGCTACGTCGGCAGCACTCCGAAGCTGCGCGATCTGGGCGAGTACCTGCTCCGCCCCCGCTCCGTGGCCGAGATCCAGGCCCGCTTCGACGACGACGACGTGGAGGTGGCGCGCACGCTGTGGTTCCTGGTGCACGCGGGCCTGGTCGCGCTGTCGGACTCGCCCAAGCCGGCCGCGCGCCCCTCGGTGCCCGGCAAGCGCCCCCGACAGGCGCGGAGCGTGCCCGGCGCACCCGTGGCCCAACGCTCGGCCGATCGCCTGCCCTCGGACCTGGACACCCGCCGCATCAGCCGCGACGTCGTCGCCCACGTCGTCGACCGCGCGCAGCAGCTGGACCGCAGCAAGGCCCAGGCGCCGGACATCGATGACCTGACCACCCAGATTGTCCGCGACTACGTCACCCGCATCGACCTGGACCACTACGGCTTCCTGGGGGTCAAGCGCACGGCCTCGGCGGCGGAGATCGACGCCGCCTACCAGGCCCTCGCCCCCCGCTACCGCCTGCGCAACCTGGGCGCGGAGCTGCAGGGCGACGTGCGCCGGCAGGCCAAGGAGCTGCTGGCCCGGCTGGTCCAGGCCTTCGACGAGCTCAGCAGCCCCAACCGCCGCGCCGCCTACGACACCACCCTGGGCGACGGCCTGCGCCGACCGTCCAATCCGGCCCCCACCGCCCGCAGCGTCGCGGTCTCCACCGAGGACTCCTGGTACCCCGGCATGGGGGAGTCCGACTTCGTGGAGGGCGTCTGTCGGCGGCTGGGCAGCCTGGAGGCGGACAAGTTCCGGCGGGCGACGAACCGCATGGCGAAGGGGGACTTTGGCGCCGCCTACTCCACGCTGGAGGAGCTGCGCGGCCGGTACCCCTCGGACGGCGCCATCCTCGCGTCCCTGGGCTGGTGTCGGCACAGCCTGGCGCCCACCGACCCCCGGGTGCTGGACAAGGCCCTGGAGTGGGTGGACCTGGCGCTGGCCTTCCAGCCGGACGACACGCTCCCCCTGGAGGCTCGCGCCCGCATCCTGGTCAACGCCCTGGACGATCGCGGCGACGACGCCGTGCGGCGCTTGCTCCGGCGGGCGCCCACCAACCTCTGGGCGCGGAACATCGCCCGGAACCTGGCGGCGCAGGCGGACCCCGGCACCACCACCCGCTCGGGCGTGCTGCGCAGCCTGTGGGGCAAGCGGCGATGAGGCTCTGGCCCCTGCTCGTCCTCGCCCCGCTCCTGGCCGCGGCTGGCCCCGCCGACCGCTCCCCCCATCAGGTCGCCCTGGAGCAGTTCGGGCACCTGCCCACCTTCTCCGTCGACGACGTCGTGCCCCCCACCCCCGAGCAGATCGCCGCGGCGCAGGAGCGGGACACCGGCGGCGCCACGGTCATGGGCTACCTGCCCTACTGGGTCGCCCCGGAGAACATCCCCTGGGACACGCTGGACATCCTGGCCTGGTTCTCAGTGGGCATGGAGGCGGACGGCACTTTGGGCGGCGACCACGGCTGGGGCGACGCAGAGGCCGACGCCGTCATCGCGGCGGCCCACGCGGTCGGAGCGTCGGTGGTGCTGTCCACGACCCGCTTCGGCGGCGCCGAGCTGCACCCGCTGCTGTCCGACCCCGCCGCCCGCAGCCTGGCCATCGACAACCTGGTCGCCCGCATGCTCGAGGGGGGCGGCGACGGCATCGACGTCGACTTCGAGGGGCTCTGGGCCGACGACCGCGACAACATGATCGCCTTCGTGCACGAGCTGCGCGCCGACCTGGACGCGGCCCAGCCCGGCAGCCTGCTGACCCTGGCCACCCCGGCCGTCGACTGGAACGGGTCCTGGGACTACGACGAGATCATGGTCTCGGCCGACGTGCTCTTCATCATGGGCTACGCCTTCGCCGGCACCTGGTCCAACCCCGGACCCAACGGCCCCCTGGACCCCCTGTCGGGCACCCGCTCCCTCCGCTGGTCGGTGCAGGACTACCTGCAGTGGGGCGGGGCGCAGAACGCCCACAAGGTGGTGCTGGGCCTGCCGCTCTACGGCCACACCTGGCAGGCCAGCAGCGGCGACATCGGCGCCTCCTCCTCCGGCGACTCGTGGTCCACGCTCTACGCCAGCGGCCTGGCCCTGGAGGCGGAGCACGGCAGCAGCTGGGAGCCCATCTCGGCGACGGTGTGGAGCGCCTGGCAGGACAACGGCTGGTGGCAGGCCTGGTATGAGAACGCGGAGTCCATCGGCATGAAGGCGACCATGGCCTTCGACGAGGGCATCGGCGGCTTCGGCTTCTGGGCCCTGAACTACGACCAGGGCAACGTGGATCTGTGGGACGAGGTGACCCTGGCGGCCGCCCTCTGGGACGAGGACGTGGTGGATCCGCCCGTCGACGACGACGACGCCACCCCCGCGGACGACGACGACTCAGCGGACGACGACGACGACACGCCCGCGCCCCAGAACGCGCCGCCCCTGCTGGTGCTGGACTTCCCCGCGTCGGTGGAGGCGGGCGCCGTGGTCACCCTGGACGCCAGCGCCTCCAGCGACCCCGACGGCGACGCCCTCAGCTTCATCTGGACCCAGGAGTGGGGCCCGGAGGTCACGCTGCTGGACGACGACGGCGCCACCCCCCGCTTCTTCACCTACGAGCCGGCCGAGCACGGCTTCTCCCTGCGCTTGAGCGACGGGCACAACGCCGCGGTGGAGGAGCTCTTCGCCGTGCGCGTGGTCGAACGCACCGAGGACGCCGACGTCGACGACAGCGATCCCACCGGCTGCACCTGCGACGCGGGAGGTGGCACCGGCCTGCTCCTGCTGCCGCTCCTGGGGTTCCTGCGACGCCGACGGTGAACCGACCGCCCCCGAGCCGCCCTCCCTCGTCGGGCCTGCCTGCGCTGCTGGAGGCCTTCGTCGACCGCTTCGACGCCCAGGCCCACATCGCCCGGGACCCCCTGCAGTTCCCGCACCGCTACCAGGAACCGCCGGACATCGAGGCCGCCGCCTTCCTCGCCGCCTCCCTGGCCTTCGGCCGCGTGGCCTCCTTCTCGGCCGTGCTCGAGGTGATGTTGGAGGCGCTCGGCCCGCACCCTGCCGCCGCGCTGCGGGACGGGGACGCCGCCCTCTTCGCCCGCGCCGCGCCCCGCCGCTACCGCTGGTTGGCCCCCGAGGACCTCGGCGCGCTGCTGGACGCCGTGGCGCAAGCGCTGCGCAGCCACGGATCCCTGGAGGGGCTCTACGCGTCGGGGGCTCGGGGCGATCCCTGGGCCGATCTGGGCGCCTTCCTGGACTCGCTGCGCGCATCGGCCGAGGCCAACCACCCCGCGCCCCAGGATCGCGCGCGCGCCCTGGCCTTTCTCTTCCCACGCACCCGCGGCGCCGCCGCCTGCAAGCGCCAGCACCTCTTCCTGCGGTGGATGGTGAGGCGGACCGCCCCCGACTTCGGCCTGTGGACGGCGCTGGGCCCCGCAGATCTGGTCATGCCCTGCGACGT
>CALCXL010000963.1 GCA_937907595.1 uncultured Pseudomonadota bacterium | reverse complement strand
GCTGTGGTCCCTGGCCACCACCTTCGTGGAGCAGGACTTCTCCCTGGTGGAGCTTGTGGTGCAGGCGACGACGCACCCGCTCTTCAATCAGCGCGCCCCGCTGGACGTGGCCGAGGACGTGCCGCCCTACTACATGCCGCCGATCGTGGACCCCTGGACGGTGGAGGAGTCGGTGCCGGCGCGGCGGGGCAACGGCGCCGGCGACCTGGCCCGGGTGATGCCCCCGCGGGCGCTGCTCGGGAAGGTGACGACGGCGATGGGCTGGCGGCCCATGGCGCGCTTCCCGAAGTACTACGAGTCCTTCCAGCAGTCGGTGCAGCGGAGGCTGGGCGTGCACCTGGAGGTCAGCGAGCCCGGCATCGCCGGCAGCGACTACCAGAGCCTGATCGGCTGGGAGTGGGTCTTCGGCGCCTGCGCCACCCGCCTGGACGAGCTTCAGGCGGCCGACGGCCAGGGCGACTGGATCGACGGCCTGATGGAGGCCAGCCAGCAGCAGGGCGCGACCTGGGAAGAGGCGCTGTCGGCGCTCAAGGACCGCCTGCTGACGGATCCGACCCTGGTGGAGGACGAGCGGCCCCTGCTGGAGGCCCTGCTCGAGTCGCCCCTGACCGGCCCGGTAGCGGGCAACGGCGACGGCCTGCGCCGGGTCTGCGGGGTCTGGCTGGCCACGCCGCAGTTCCGCATGGTGGGCGTGCCGGCGGAGGACCGGGGCGACGTCGTGCCCGGGCTGACGGTGCCGGGGCAGTCCTTCGTGGAGCGCTGCGAGGCGCTGTCGACGTCGATGTACGCGGGCGGCCTGGGCTGCGCGGACGACCGGGCCACCCTGCAGTGAGCCTGCGCCGGGCCACGGGGGGCCTGCGCGGGGTGCGGACGGGGCTGCTGCTGGCCCTGGGCTCCACCCTGGTGGCGCTGCTGGGGGCGGAGGCGGCGCTGCGGGCCAGCGACTACGGGCAGATGAGGGGCATCGAGCCCAACTCCGACGATCCGATCCTGGTCTACACCCAGGAGCCGGGCGATCGGCAGACGCCGGCCGGCCACCGCGAGCACTTCAACGGCTACGGCTTCCGCGAGCGGGAGATCTCGCCCTTCAAGACCCGCACCCGCGTCGTGGCGGTGGGCGACTCCTTCACCTACGGGCTGGAGGTGGGCCCAGAGGATGCCTGGCCGGCGCACCTGGAGCGGCGGCTGAACGCGGGGCACGAGGCCGATCGGCAGCCCCCCCACGAGGTCTTCAACTTCGGGATGCTCGGCTACAACACCTGCCAGGAGGACCGGGTGGTGGAGCGCTTCGTGCTCGACCTGGACCCCGACCTGCTGCTGTTGGGTTGGTACGCCAACGATCCCGAGCGGGTGACCTGGAACCCGCCGATCTGCGGGCACTGCCTCACGGACTGCTCCCTGGCGGATCGCGCGGCGGAGGCGCTGACCCACCGCACGCGGCTGGGGCTGGCGGCGGCGAAAGGCGTTCGCGGGCTGCGGGACGGCGCGGTGGGCGGGGCGGAGGGACCGTCGGGGCCGTGGGGCTACCTCTACCGGCCCCAGGGCATTTACTGGCGGGGCATGGCGGCGTCCCTGACCCGCATCGTCGAGCGGGCGCGCGCGGCGTCGGTGCCCATGGCCGTCGTGGTCTTCCCAGAGGCCTTCGCTCGCTCCCCCAACTGGCGCACGGACGCGATCGGCGCCCTCTGCGACGACCTGGGCGTCCCCTGGATCGACCTGCGACCGGCCCTGCCCGGCGACGAGCTGCAGTGGCGGGTGCCGAAGGACCGATCGCACCTCAACGCGGCCGGGGCGGCGGCCTCGGCGGCGGCGATCGAGGGGTTCCTGGCGCGGGAGGGGCTGTTGCCGGGGGCCGATGGGGGCGCTCTGTAGCGTGTAACACAACCGTGTGACTCGCGTGATCCGTAGTTTGGGGCACCGCCGGGGCTACCCCCTCACTCCGCATGCTCCCGCACCAGGGCCAGCACCCCCTCGCCGAAGCGCGCCACCCGCTGCTCGCCGATCCCCTTGATGGCCAGCAGCTCGGTGGGGGAGGCGGGCTGGGCGCGGGCGATGCGCTGCAGCGTCTTGTTGTCGAAGACCTGGTAGGGCTTCCAGCGCAGCTTCTTGGCCTGGGCACGCCGCCAGCGGCGCAGGGCCCCGGCCAGGCCCGCGTCCCGGGGGCTGCGGCGGGGGGGGCCGGCCGCGGTCTCGGCCCGCACCCGCTTGTCCGGCAGCCAGACCGTCGGGTACTTGCGGCCCTTCGGCACCAGGCGGCCGGCGTCCAGCAGGGACTCCACCGCGTCGAGCACCGTCGACTCCGGCAGCCCCTTGAGCACGCCGAACTGCGGGTTCTTCGTCAGCCCCTTCGCCACCACCGGCTTCGCGCGGCTGCCCCGCAGGCCCTTCGCCACCAGCCCCTTGCCCAGGGGCTTCTTCATGGCGCCCACGAAGGCGATCACCGCGTCCAGCTGCCCCGCGTCCAGGGTCACGCCGGCGTCCGCGGCGCGCTGCTCGGCCTTCGCCTGCCGGGCCTCGGCGTGGCGCTCCCGGGCCTCCGTCACCGCTTGGATCACCGGGGCGGCGTCGCTGCAGACGTCGCAGACCCCGCAGCGGGGGCCCGGGTCGCCGGTGAAGTGCTCCACCAGCGCCGCCTGCCGGCAACCCTGCCCGTAGACGTAGTCCTGCATGGCCTTCCAGCCCGCCAGCGCCCCCGGCGCCGGGTGACGCCCCCGCAGGCGGGCGTGGGTGACGGCGTCGCCGTCCGAGTACAGCAGCACGCAGCGCGCGGCCTCCCCGTCGCGACCGGCCCGCCCGGCCTCCTGGTAGTAGGCCGACAGGCTGCCCGCGGCGTTGGCGTGCAGCACCAGCCGCACGTCGGGCTGGTCGATGCCCATGCCGAAGGCCGTGGTCGCCACCAGGATCGGCTTCTTGCCCGCCTCGAAGGCCGCCGCCGCGTTGGCGCGGGCCGTGGCGGTGCGGCCTGCGTGGTAGTAGACCGCCGGCAGCTTGCGGGATCGCAGCGCGGCGTGGATGGCCTGCACGCGCTTGCGGGTGGCGGCGTAGATGATCGTCCGGCCGACGGTCACCCCCGCTGCCAGATCGACCGCGCGCGCCGTGCGGGCAAGATCGCCCCGGTGCAGCTCGACCGAGAACGCCAGGTTCGGGCGGTGGAAGTCGCCCACCAGACGGAGGGGGTCGTCCAGCTTCAGCCGGGTTGCGATCTCGTCCGCCACCTCCGCCGTCGCCGTGGCCGTCAGCGCGATGACCGGCAGGCCCAGCTCCGTCTTCAGCCGATCCAGGCTCAGGTAGTCGGGCCGGAAGTCGTGCCCCCACTGGCTGACGCAGTGCGCCTCGTCCACCGCCGCCGCGGCCAGATCCAGGCCGGCCAGCCACTTGCGGAAGGGCGCGCTGGCCAGCTTCTCCGGGCTGACGTACAGCAGCGCCGCCCCCCGCGCCCGGTCCCGCTGCCCGCGCCAGTCCTCGCTGCGGTTGCCGGTGTGCAGGGCCACGGCGGGCACCCCCCGGGCCTCCAGGGCGTTCACCTGATCGTCCATGAGCGCGATGAGGGGGCTGACCACCAGGGTCGGGCCTTCGCCGGCCTCGTGCCGCATGAGGGCCGGGACCTGGTAGCAGAGGGACTTGCCGCCGCCGGTGGGGAGGACGACGACGGCGTCGCGCCCGGCGGCGAAGGCGGCGATGGCTTCGGCCTGGCCGGCCCGGAAGCGGTCGTGGCCGAAGACCCGGCGGAGGATCTCCGTGGCCTGGGCCGGCGGCGGGCTCGAGGCCTCGGCCGGGGTAGGGGAGGGCGCGGCGAAGAGGGCGAGCTGATCGGTCACGCGGGCCCGGCTCCCGTTGGGTGCCCGTCGCTCTCGGCCCGAACCCACTGGATGTAGGCCTCCAGGCTGCCGGCGGCGTCGACGGGCAGGGCCAGGACCTCGGGGAGCTCGTAGGGGTGAAGCTCCACCAGCCGTCGGCGCAGGGCGTCGACGCCGTCGGCGCGCACCTTGATGAAGGCCGTGATCTCATCCTCCCGGCAGGTCTCGCCCTTCCAGCGGTACACCGAGCGCACCGGCAGCAGGTTGACGCAGGCCGCCAGCCGCTCCTCCACCAGGGTGGCGGCGATGCGGTCGGCGTGCTCGGGGGGCAGGTTGCTCAGGACCAGGCGCACGGGGGCTCCGCGGGTTGGGGGCGTGGCGGCGGTGGGTCCCCGCCGAAGCCGCGACCATCGATGCGAGGACGAGTCAGCGGCATCGTGGCACCTCAGAACGGGCCGCGTTCACCGGATCGCCGCGACGATGGCGTCTTCGGCCCCAGCGACCGCCTCCACCAGCGCGTCCAGCACCCGCAAGCGAGCCCCCGTGAGCGGGCGGCAGTCCAGGGTGGAGTAGGCGACGGCCAGGGATCCCCGGCGCGCGTAGGCGGGGTGTGGATCCTCGGTGGGGCGGACCAGGAGCAGCACGTCGCCCTCGGGGCTGGCGAAGCGGGCGCGCAGCAGCTCGGTCTTGACGGAGCCGTCCACCAGGGACCAGCCGAGGGCGGCGCCCTCCAGCCTCTTCGCCACGTCCTCGGGCAGGGGCGTGGCCGCGGCGTCCAGGCGGCCGCTTCGTTCGGCGTCGCCGTCGAAGAAGCCCAGTGCGTCGAACCGGTCGATCCAGCGCGCGCGCACGGCGTTCTGCCCCGCGTTGGCCAGCCACCAGGGATCGAAGACCCGGCCGCCGCGGTTCTTGTCCGTCAGCCACTGGTAGTCCTCGACGATCTGCTCGCGGACCAGCCGCTCCTGCTCCGGCGTCGTGGGGTCGCGGTAGTAGAAGGCGTTGATGACGCGCCGATCCCCGCCGCCCCCCAGGGCCGCGTGGAAGAGCCGCAGGTCGAAGACGACGACGTCGCCGGGGTCGCTGGGCAGCACCACGCAGGGCACATCGGCGTCGGGCACCCCCGCCTGCACAAACGCCCGCGCGCGCTCGTGCTCGGGGCTGCGGTGGCTGCCCGGCCAGACCCGCAGGGCGCCGGAGTCGGCCCGGGTCGGCCCCACGTAGATGCTGAACTTCACGCCCTGGGGGTGCTCGCGGGGGGAGTCGGCGTGCCAGCCCGTGTCCCCGGTGTGGCTGGTGCCGTAGGCGGCGATGCCGAGCACGTCGTCGCCGTACAGCCTTTGGGCCGGGGCGTGCAGGAAGGGCTGCTCCAGCGCCTGGGCCAGCAGGGGGGTGTCCGGACCGAGGGTCAACACCGCCTGTTCGTGATGCTGGTCCCCGGTGGACTCGCCGTAGGACCGCCGCAGGGCGCCGTCCAGCTCGGCCGTGAGCGCCTGCATCGCGGCGGGCGGGATGGCCCCCTTCAGCACCGCGTAGCCGTCGCGCCGGCAACCCTCCACCCAGCGCATCAGCCCTCCGGGATCGCCACCGGCTCCAGGGGCAGCATGCCCTCCAGCTCCGCCACGCCGGGCTCGTCGGTGAAGGCGCGCTGCTCCAGCCCGATCAGCTCGTTCATCAACAGGGTGGAGATGCGGCGCACATCGCAGAGCACCGGCTCCTCCCACGCCTTCACGGAGAACATCGCCTGCGGCACCGTCGTCTCCCCGCTGGGCAGGTCGCAGAGGCCGTCCAGGTCGTCGACGTGGCCCAGGTGCAGGGCCTCCGCCGTGGCGTCGTTGTACAGGTCGCTGAAGATGCGTCCGTCGGGCGCGAAGCACAGCCGCCGCGTGGTGGGGTTGAAGCGCCCGTTGCCCAGGAAGTACCAGGCCCGCCGCGTCTCCCACTGGATGACGCCCCGCGCCACCCGCCGCTCGGCTTCGTCCATGCCCGCGATGAGGTCGACCATCGCCTCCCCCCACTCGGCCAGCTGGTCCTTCAGCTGCCAGACGGCGTCCCCCCAGCGCACGCCCACCGCCGGGGAGACCGTCAGCACCGTCAGCCCCCGGTCCCACAGCCAGCGCGCGTTGTCCGCCAGCCGCCCCACCGTCTGCGGGGTGACGACCATGTTGCCGTGCAGGTTGGCGTTCACGGCCAGCAGCCGATCCACGGCGCCCAGCGTCTTGTCGAAGAGCCGCTGATCCTCCGCCGTGTTGGACGCGCCCTGGTTGACCCGGTGGTGCAGGTGGCTCTCGGGCGCGCCGTCGATGGAGACGGTGACGTTGAAGGCGTGCTCGGCGAAGAAATCCGCGTGCTCCTCCTTCAAGAAGGTGCCGTTGGTGACGATGGACAGCTGCGGCGACGGCCACCAGGCCGCGAAGCGCTCGGTGACGTCGCGGATCGTCGGCCAGTGCAGCATGGGCTCCCCGCCCAGGAAGCCGATGCCCATGCTGTCCGGCTCCCCGCGCTGCAGCAGGTCGAACATGCGGTCGATGTGGGCCGCCGTCAGCGTGTTCTTGCCGAAGGGCACGATGCAGTAGGAGCAGCGCAGGTTGCAGGCGTCGGTGGGAAAGACGATGGCCTCGATGCGCTTGTTGCGCACCGCCAGGTCGTTGGAGGCGCGCTTCAGGGGGTCCCCCGGCGGGCCGAAGAGGGCGTCGTTGTCCGGGCGCCCGCGCAGCTGCTCGACTTTGCCGAAGTAGCTGGCCAGGGCCCGGCTGACCTGGACGAAGCGGGGGTCATCGCCGGCCTCGGGTGCCGTGTAGGAGATGTTGAGGGCGCCGGTGTTGGCCAGGTGCGGGGCGTCGCTGCGGGGCTCGGCGTAGAGCAGGAAGGGGGCGGCGCCCTGGGGTTCGATGCGCAGCTCCACCCGGCCGGTGACCTCCCGGCCGCCCTGCCGATCCGATCGCCCCAGCCCCACCGACGTCAGCCGCCCCAGGCGTCCCAGCGCCACCGGCAGCGGCTTGCCGTCGAAGTAGTGCTGGACGAAGGCCCGGGCGCGCGCGGGCAGGTCGGCGGATTCCATCGCGGCATTGTACGCTGCCGAGGTGAGCAACAACGCCCAGGAAGTCGCCGCCGGTCTGTGGAAGGCGGGCCTGCACCGCTGGACGGACCGCAATCCGGACTGGGCGGTGGGCCAGCCGGAGTTCCACGAGCAGTCGGTCACCTTCTCCTTCGGGCGGGAGGGCCGCACGCTGCGCCTGCGCGTGGAGCCGACGGGCGCGCCCGGGGAGCCGCTGCTGGCCGGACCGTCGCTGCAGGTCGCGGTGCTCGACGACGGCGAAGCGCCTGAGATCGCCCAGGGTCTGGCCCGCCTCATCGCCGTCCTGGATCGCAAGCGCCCCGATCTGGGCCCCCGCCTGGGACGCAGCCACGGCCCCGACGACGACACGGGCGGCCCCGCCTGGCGCGAGCTCTTCATCTCCGATGCCTGCAACCTCAAGTGCCAGTTCTGCTGCGAGTCCCTGCGCATCGGCCAGGGCACCTTCATGGCCTGGGAGGAGATCGAGGGTCACCTGCGCTCGTTCGCGGAGCAGGGTGTGCGCGTGGTGCAGTTCATGGGGGGCGAGCCGTCGATCCACCCCCGCTTCGCCGACGCCCTGCGCCTGAGCCGGGACCTGGGCCTGCGCAACTACGCGATCACCAACCTGCTGCGCTGGAAGAGCCGCGCCTTCGCCGAGGAGGTGGGGCCGCTGTTGGACGAGCTGATGATCTCCATGCACGCCGGCGGCAAGGAGTCCGGCGGCGCGATCACCGGCAAGGCGGGCTGGTGGGACGCCTTCAACGTCGGCGTCCAGAACGCCAAGGACACGCTGACGGGCCGGGTCTATGGGGCCACGGTGCTCAGCACGCACAGCGTCGCCGATCTG
>CALCXL010000962.1 GCA_937907595.1 uncultured Pseudomonadota bacterium | reverse complement strand
GTGGCGCATGATCGGGTACTCGTCGGTGATGCCCATGGCGCCGTGGATCTCGCGGCTCACGCGCGCCGCCTCACAGGCGATGCCCACGTTGTTGAGCTTGGCCACGCTCACCTGGATGGGGGTCATGGTGCCCGCGTCCTTCAGCTTGCCCAGGCGCCAGGCCAGCATCTGGGCCTTCGTGATCTCCACCGCCATCTCCGCCAGCTTCTTCTGGGTCAGCTGGAACTGGCCGATGGGCCGGCCGAACTGGCTGCGCTCCTGGCTGTACCGCCGGGCGGAGTCGAAGCAGGCCTGTGCGGCGCCGATCGCGCCCCAGGCGATGCCGTAGCGGGCCTGGGTCAGGCAGCTCAGCGGTCCCTTGAGGTTGTAGGGGCTGTGGGCCAGCAGCGCGTCCTCGGGCAGCTTGACGTCCTCGAACACCAGCTCCCCGGTGATGCTGGCGCGCAGGCTCCACTTGCCCTTGATCTCCGGCGCGGAGAAGCCGGCCAGGTCCGACTCCACGATGAAGCCGCGGATGTCGTCGTTGCCCTCGTCGTTGCGGACCTTCGCCCAGACGATCGCCAGGTCGCTGATGCACGAGTTGGTGATCCACATCTTGGCGCCGTTGAGCACCCAGCCGTCGCTCGTCTTGACCGCCCGGGTCAGCATGCCGCTGGGGTTGCTGCCGTGGTCCGGCTCCGTCAGGCCGAAGCAGCCGATCAGCTCGCCCGACGCCAGCTTGGGCAGGTACTTGTTCTTCTGCTCTTCGCTGCCGTAGGCGTGGATCGGGTACATCACCAGGCTGCCCTGGACCGACGCCGCCGAGCGCCAGCCCGAGTCACCGCGCTCCAGCTCCATCATCGCCACGCCGTAGCTGATGTTGGACAGGCCGGGGCAGCCGTAGCCCTTGAGGGAGGGGCCGTAGAGGCCCAGCTCGCCCAGGGTCTTGAGCTTCTCCACCGGGAACGTCCCGGCGGTGTGGTGCGCCTCGATGTCGGGCAGCACCTCCTCGTCGACGAAGCGACGCACGGAGTCGCGCACCATGCGCTCCTCGTCGTCCAGCAGGCCGTTGAGGTCGTAGAGGTCGAGTTCAGTGAACTTGGTGTTGGATCCCATGTCGGCTCCCGGTGCGTGGCCCCGCGATGAGGGCCGCAAAGCGGGCGGACTGTAACGACCGACCCTGGGGCTGTCTACCGACATCGCCGGGCGCCGCGCCGCCGCAGGATCACTTCGGGCAGCGGTGCTTCTGGTTGCGCTGGTAGCAGTCCACCGCGCGGTTGTGCTCGGAGAGGCTCGAGCTGAAGTAGTGCCTGCCGCTGCTCCCCTTCGCCACGAAGTACAGCGCCTTGGTGCTGTCGGGATCGAGCACGGCGTCGATGGCGGCAGGCCCGGGCGAGGCGATGGGCGTGGGCGGCAGCGCTGGGATCACGTAGGTGTTCCAGGGGTGCACGCGCCGGATGTCCGATCGGCGGATGTTGCCGTCGTAGTTCTTCAGGCCGTAGATGATCGTCGGATCGCTCTGCAGCGGCATCCCCATGCGCAGGCGGTTGTGGAACACACCAGCGATCTGCGGGCGCTCGTCGGGCTGCCCCGTCTCCTTCTCCACCACGCTGGCCAGGATCGCGACCTCGTAGATCGACATGCCCAGGGCCTTCGCCCGAGCCCGCCGATCCTCGGTCCAGAGCTCCTTGAAGCCCCGGGCCTGCGCGCGCACCACGTCCTCCACCGTCGATCCCGCGGGGAAGGCGAAGGTCTCTGCCAGGAGCAGGCCCTCCAGGTTCTTCGGCGGCGGATCGATCGGCAGGTCCAGGCTGGCGATGAAGGCGGCGTCCTCGGCGAGGCGCACGTAGTCGGCCGGGCTGCCCAGCCCTGCGGCCTCCACCCGCGGCGCCATCTCCGTGTAGCGAAGCCCCTCGGGGAAGGTGATGGGCCAGATGACCTCCGTGGCGCGCAGCAGGACGTCGAGCACCTGCTCGGGGGTGTGGTCCGTCCAGAACCGGAACTCTCCGGCCCGGAGCTTCAGCGCCGCCTTGCGGTAGCGCAGGAAGAGGGCGAAGCGGTCGGCGTCGGTGACCACGCCCTCCTGGGCCAGCAGGTTGCTGATCGCCTGGGGTCCGGCCCCGCGGGGGATGCGGATCACCCGCTCCTCGTGGGCCTGCGATGGCGCCTCGTCCAGAAAGGCCTGCGCCTGCGTCCAGCCCCAGCCGGCCACCGCACCGGCCGCGAGCAGGACCAGCAACACGATCAGGCCCAGGCCCTTGAGCAGCGTCTTCATGGGCCACTCCACGCGCCGAGGGGCCCGCCGAAGAGGCCCGGGTCGTTGACGCTGCCGTCGGGGTCGTTCCAGGGGGCCGCGGGGTTGCCGGCGTCGACGAGCGGCGAGCCGACGGCCAGATGAAAGTCGTCGTTGCTCGGGTCCCCGTCGAGGCTCCAAGCGACGAAGGACGGATCGACCGACAGGTTGTCCGCCGGCGGGGCCAGCACGGCGCTGCCGGCCCAGTCCACCGCGTTCCCCCAGACGTCGTTGAAGCGGCACTGCACCGGCGGGGCGACCCCCTCGAGCCAGATCCCGGCGCCGTCGTTGCCCGCGGCGATGTTGCCCTGGATCGTGCCCCGGGGGACCGCGCCCAGGACCACGTGCAGGCCGCCGCCGAGGGCGCCCACGTTGTCCACGAAGACGTTCTGCGCGATCAGGGTGGCGGCGCTCGGCTCGGTGACCAGCAGCCCGCCCGCGTCCGCGTCTCCCCCGTTCCCGGCGAAGTGGTTGTTGGAGACGAACGCGCCTCCCTGAACGCGGACCACCCCGCCCACCACGGCGGGGCCGCCGACCGGTCGGGGCCCGACCACGTTGTTCAAGAACACGCTCCGGCTGATGTTGACGGCGCCCACCGCGGCTTCGGCGTCGATCGCCGCCCCGTGCACCGCGGCGTTGTCCTCGAACCAGGAGCCCGCGACGAGCAGCGCGCCGCCGTCCACCGCCACCGCCCCGCCCGACGAGACCGCCGCGCAGGTGTTGCCAACGAACTCGCTGGCCCGGATCTCCAGGTCCCCCGCAGCGAAGACCCCCGCCACCTGGTCGGATCCACCGCAGGCGTTGAAGCGCACGGACACGTCCTGAAGCTCCGCCGACGCGCCCAGGCTGGACAGCGCCCCCCCCTCCCCACGCCCGCCGGTCAGGGTCAGGGACTCCAGTCGCAGCGAGGGGGCGACGCTGCTGATCACCGGCGCGGCGTTGGCGGCGTCCAGCACCACGTCCTCGCGCGGGCCCAGGCCCAGCAGCTCCGTGGAGGCGACGACGTCCAGGGCGCCGACGTAGGTGCCCGGCTGGATCCAG
>CALCXL010000961.1 GCA_937907595.1 uncultured Pseudomonadota bacterium | reverse complement strand
CTCCTGCTCGAAGTGCTGGGCCACGATGTTGAAGTGGTCCATCGCGTCCGAGAGGAGCGCGAGCTGCTGGTAGATCTCACCGAGGCTGAGGTGCCACCGCATCTGGTCCGGCTCGAACCGGAGCATCTGCTTGTAGATGGCAGCGGCCTTCGGATAGAAGCCGCCCCGCTCGTAGGCCTCCGCCACCACCTGGAACTCGCGCATCGCCTCGGGCACCTTGCCCTGACGGGCGAGGAGCTCAGCGACCTTCTGCCGAACGCGCAGATCCTTGGGATCCTCGCGGACGATCCGAGTCAGCTCCTTGAGAGCCTTGTCGATGTTGTTCCGGGCGAGGTGCTTCTGCGCCGTGGCGAGCACCCGCGCCTTGTCGATAGCCAAGCGCCTTATCCCCGAGCTCGAAGGAGATCAGAGTATGCCAGAGCCATCAGGCGCCCGCGTCGCGACGTGCGAGGAAACGCTCGATGTAGCCGGTGTCGAAAACGCCGGACAGGAACTCGGGATCGCGGATCACCGCCCGATGGAACGGCACCGTGGTCTTGATGCCCTCCACCACGTACTCGTCCAGGGCCCAGCGCATGCGCACGATGGCCTCATCGCGGTCCCGGCCCCAGGTGATCAGCTTGCCCAACAGGGAGTCGTAGTAGGGCAGCACGTTGCAGCCGTCGTGCACCCAGGAGTCCACGCGCACGCCGTAGCCGCCGGGCTCGTGGTAGCCGTCGATGCGCCCGGGGCAGGGCGCGAACGTGAAGGGATCCTCCGCGTTGATCCGGCACTCGATGGCGTGGCCCCTGAGCTCGATGTCGTCCTGGGTGAAGGGCAGCGGCTCGCCCGCGGCGCTCAGGATCATCTGCTTGACCAGGTCCACGCCCGTGATCATCTCCGTGATCGGGTGCTCCACCTGGATCCGCGTGTTCATCTCGATGAAGTAGAAGTCCTTGTTGGCGTCGGCCAGGAACTCGATGGTGCCCGCGGAGCTGTAGTTGATGGCCCTTGCGGCGGCCACGGCGGCGGCCCCCAACTTGGCGCGCATCTCCGGATCCACCAGGGGCGACGGCGCCTCCTCCAGGACCTTCTGGTGCCGACGCTGCAAGCTGCACTCGCGCTCGCCCAGGTGCACCACGTTGCCGTGCTGATCTCCCAGGACCTGCACCTCGATGTGGCGCGGCTTGACGATGAACTTCTCCAGGTACAGGTCGCCGTTGCCGAAGCAGGCCATGGCCTCTGCGCGGGCCAGGCGGAACATGCTCGGCAGCGTCTCCTTCGACTCCGCCAGCTTCATGCCCTTGCCGCCGCCACCGGCGGTGGCCTTGAGCAGCACCGGGTACCCGGCGACCTCCGCCACCTCCAGGGCCTCGTCGATGTCGCGGAGCACACCCAGGCTGCCCGTGATCAGCGGGATGCCCGCCTCCCTCACCGTCGCCTTCGCCGTGGCCTTGTCCCCCATCCGACGGATCTGGTCGGGGGTGGGGCCGATGAAGGTGACCCCCGCGCGGCCGCAGTCCTCAGCGAACTCGGCGTTCTCCGCCAGGAAGCCGTAGCCCGGGTGCACGGCGTCGGCGCCTGAGATCTCCAGGGCCGACATGAGGTTGGGCACGCTGAGGTAGGAGTCGCGGGCCTGGGGCGGGCCGATGCAGATCGACTGATCGGCGAAGCGCACGTGCAGGCTGTTGCGGTCCGCCGTGGAGTGCACGGTCACCGTGCCGATCCCCAACTCCTTGCAGGCTCGGATGATGCGCAGGGCGATCTCGCCCCGGTTGGCGATGAGGACCTTCCGGAACATCAGGCGGGTTCGATCTCGAACAGGGCGGCGCCGTATTCCACGGGCTGCGCGTTCTCGATGAGGATCCGACGGACCGTGCCCGACTTGTCGGCCTCGATCTCGTTCATCAGCTTCATCGCCTCCACGATGCAGAGCGTCTGCCCCTTCTCGACCCGCTGGCCCACCTCCGCGAAGGGGGGCGAGTCCGGCGAGGGCGCCCGGTAGAACGTGCCCACGAAGGGCGACGTCACCAGGTGGCCCGTCGACACGGGAGCCGCGGGCGGGCCCCCGGGGTTGGGCAGCTGCATGGAAGCCATGCCGGTCCCGTGCAAGGAGGGGGCGGCGACCATGGTCGGGGCTTGCGAGCCCCTGCGCACCACGATGCGAACGCCCTCGTCCTCGTATTCGAGTTCGCTGACGTCTGTTCCCTCGATGAGGTCGAGAACGGCTTTGATGTCGTCGATCTGCATGCTCAAGACTCCGCGGGTCGGGGGCTCAGCGGCTCTGGACCGCCGCGATGGCGGCCTCGACCCCAAGGACGTAGGAGAGCGGCCCGAATCCGGCGATGGTTCCCACGGCGACTGGCGCGATGAGGGACCGATGCCGGAACTCCTCGCGGGCGGCCGTGTTGGACAGGTGGACTTCTACCACGGGGATCTGGACCGCGCCAACGGCGTCGCGCAGCGCCACGGACGTGTGCGTGAAGCCGGCGGCGTTGAGCACGACAGCGTCAGCCCCCCCCGCCCCCGCGGCGTGCAGGGCGTCGATCAGCTCGCCCTCGTGGTTGGACTGCCGGGCACTCAACTCCGCCCCCAGGGCCCGCGCCCGCTCCGCCGCCAGCGCATCCACCGCGGCCAGATCCAGGCGTCCGTAGACGTCGGGCTCGCGCGTGCCGAGCAGGTTCAGGTTCGGCCCGTGCAGGACCAGGATGCGCAGGGTCATCGGGGGAGCGACCTCAAAAACGCCGACGCCTGCGACCGGAGCCGCAGGCGTCGGGGGTTCAGACCTGTGAGAAGGCGCTGGGCTTAGTTGGAAGCCTGCAGGTTGACCACGAAGCTCTCCACGCCCATGTCGACGAGGATCCCAGACTGCGTCACCATGCCCGTGGCGTCCTGCGGCATGGTCTCGATGACGACCCAGGTGCGCGCGCGGCCCGTCGAGTCGGTCCAGGTGTCGTGGTAGGTGGGCTCGTAGCCACCCTCGTACTCGCCGCTGAACTCGGCGAAGACCTCTCCGCCGCCGGACAGCGTGCTCCAGCCTTCGGTCTCCGGCAGGGACACGGCCTCGATCACGCTCTGGGGCATGACGTAGATGCCGCTCCAGAAGGACGTGAAGGTCACGCGCACGTTGTTGATGGGCAGGGTGCTCACCGAGTCCGTCACCCAGACCGACAGCGGGAACACGACCGGATCGGAGTTCCGGCAGTTGGGGTTCGGCAGCCCGGTCTGGATGTCGATCAGGCAGCCGAACCACGGGATCTGGAGGTCGTCGACATCCGAGAATTCCGCTCCCGGAGGGGCATCGAAGGGGCCGGTCGCGCACCCGGTGAGGGCGAACAGCAGCAGCGTCATCGGAACCAGCATCAGCCTCATGTCACTCTCCAGCTGCGGTGATCACACCGCGGTCGGTACAGCATGCCACCCAAGACCCGGCCTGCGCCAGCGGCAGGGCACAGACCGTGGGGCGGCCCACGTCGTTCAATAATACCCAGGGAAGCACCCCCCCATGCAACTTCTTGTCCCCAGACAGGGCACGAAGCAGCACGCGCTCCGGTGGCGAGGGGGCTGCGATCGGCAGACCAAGCCCCGTCAGGAGCCTTCGGACCCGATCAGGGAGGCCCGCGGGGGCCGCGGCGTGCACGACGGAGAGTTCGGCCGCCGCCACCGTGCCCACGGCAACCGCCTCTCCGTGCAAGAGCACGCCATAGCCCAACCCGCGCTCCAGGGCGTGGCCCAGGGTGTGGCCCAGGTTGAGGATGCGCCGACGGTCGGCCTCGAAGGCGTCCTCAGCCACCACGGCCGCCTTGAAACGTACGCAGCGCTCCACCACGTCGGCGAGGGCCTCGGGGTCCCGCGCCAGGACGCCTGCGGGCTCCTCCTCCAGGCGACGCAGCAGCTCGAGATCGCCCAGCAGCGCCGTCTTCGCGGCCTCACCCAGCCCCGCACGAAGCTCGCGATCCGGCAGCGTGTCCAGCAGGTCCAGATCCGCGACCACCAGGTGCGGCTGGTGGAAGGCGCCCAGCAGGTTCTTGCCCGCGCGGTGGTTCACACCGACCTTGCCGCCGACGCTGCTGTCCACCATCGCCAGCAGGGTCGTGGGGACCTGGACGAAGGGCACGCCGCGCAGGGTCAACGCCGCCACCAGCCCGGCCATGTCGCCCAGCACGCCGCCGCCCAGGGCCACCACGGGCGCTCCGCGCTGCCAGCCGCGGCTCAGGAGGCGGTCGGTGGCCTCGAGCACCGGCGCCATCGCCTTGTGCTGCTCCCCCGCCGGCAGGGTGACCCGCAGGACCTCCCGCCCGCTCTCCTCCAGGGCCGCCTGGGCCCGGTCCCCATGCAGGGCGCTCACGTTCCAGTCGCTCAGCAGCGCGATGGGCCCCCGGCCGATGTCCCGGACCAGCTCCCCCAATTGATCGATGAGGCCGCGGCCGATCAGGACCTCGTACTCGACCCCCGGTACCGCCACGGGCACCCGGCGCAGGAGCTCGGGCGGCGACCTCTCGGAGACCGGTGGCTCGACGACCCCGGCCAGGAGCCGCTCCACCACGTCCCCAGGGGGCCCGTCCGCGTCGATGCGCTCGGGGGCCTGGGCGTAGTGGGGGGCGCGTGCGCTCAGGCGGCGCAGGAGCTCCTCCGCGTTCCAGAGGGGACGGCTGGGGTCGGCCGGGCCCAGCCGCCGGAGCAGCTCTGCCGCGGGCACGTCCAGCTGCACCCACCGGGACCGGGACAGCAGCGCTGCGCGGTTCTCCTCAGCCAGCACCGCGCCGCCGCCCAGGGCCACCACGCGACGGGGCAGGGCCAGGGCCTGGTGCAGCAGCCGGGACTCCATGGCCCGGAACGCCGGCTCCCCCCATCGCTCGAAGATCGTCGGGATGGGGTGCGCGAAGGCGGCGGCGATCTCCTCGTCCAGATCGACGAAGGGCCAGCCCAGCCGCCGGGCCAGGCGCTGGCCCACCGTCGTCTTGCCGGCGCCCATGAAGCCAGAAAGCGCGATGGGGCGGGGATCGCTCAAGTCCGCTCCAAGCTGCCGCAGCACCACCGGATCGGCGGGCGGCGACGTGGCTGGGGCTCAGCGGGGCGGTGAGTCTTCGGAGCGGACGCGCAGGCCAGCGGGGACGGAGTCACCTCAGCCGGCCGGGCCTTGGGGGCCGTGGGGGCGCGGGCTACTGCAGCTGACGAACGATGGTCGGCGTGATGAAGACCAGCAGCTCGCGCCGGTCGGACAGGGAGGGGGATTCCAGCAGCGCCTGCTT
>CALCXL010000960.1 GCA_937907595.1 uncultured Pseudomonadota bacterium | reverse complement strand
TGGGGGCGGCGGCGACGGCGCGCGCGGCGGGCCTTGCCCCGTCGCGCAGGCTCTGGGTCCCCGTGCCTGCGTCCACGCGCAGCCGTCAGGAGCCGGGCGCCTGGCTGAGCAACCGGCTGTGCGGGATGCAGCTCGTGCTGCGGGCGGGCGATCTGGTCGACCTGGAGTCGGCGGCGGAGGCGGCGGCGCGGTCCTGGCACGGCGCCATCGGACGCCTGGAGCATGTGGCGGCGGGGGACTCGCTCGCGGCCGCCCGCTGGCTGCCCCCTGCCCTCTTCGAGGCGGCGCTGCGCGGCCCGGCCCTGCGCAACCGGATCTCCCTGCTCTCCAGCACCGTGCGGCTTGCGATGGCCGACGGCGGCCACATGTTCGGGCGCCCCTGCGAGCGTGCGGTGCTCGTGGGCACCGTCGATCTCCAGGCCGGGCTGGGCACGCTGTGGACCTGGGTGGACGGCCGGCTGGAGGTCGCCGTGACCACGCGGGGCAACCGGCTGGCCGAGCCGGTGCTGCGGGAGCTCAAGGTGCTGCTCGCGCGCGGGTGAGCTCTCGGAGCAACCGCGCGAAGCCCGGCCCTCAGCCCCGGGCGAAGAGCTCGTCGTAGGGCAGGTCGCAGCCCTCCTCCAGGAGGCCCTGCCGGCAGTGCTCGTCGATGCGCCGCTGCTGTTCCGGGCTCAGCAGCTCGGACGACCCGCCGCTGCCCCCCTTGCGCAGCATCGCGCCGCCGGTTGCCCCCCAGGGCGTGACCATGCCCGGCCCGAAGCGGTCCTCGCGCTCCTGCATGTACTCGAAGCTGGCGTGCCGCAGCACGTCGGCCCGCTCGCGCGCGTCCAACTCGACCCCCATCAGCGACGCGACGCGATCCACGGCCCCCGGCAGGTCGTCCTTCATCTCGTCGAAGGTCAGCACCAGGACGTTGTCCAACTCCCTCCGGCTCCACCAGTCCTGCACGTGCGCCGCCCAGGACCCCCACGCGAAGCCCGGGGAGAGGAAGTGGTCCAGCCACGCCGACACGGGCGGCATCATCGGCCCCAGGGCCACAGCGCGGACGAAGTGGTAGCTGGACACGAACACGTCCTTCGGGTCCCGCAGCACGCTCAGGTACTTCGCGTCCGGCGACCAGGGCACCCGGGCTTGCGGCAGGTGTGTCTTGATCACCCGCAGACCGGTTGGCGCGGCGGCGGCCGGCGCGGGATCGCTCACGGGCACGGCGTAGCGGGGGTGCATGGCGTCGGGCCAGGCGACGACGTCGTGAATGTGGGCGTAGTCGTCCGCCCCCCGCAGGGCGATCTGTTGGGCGATCTGCATGCTCCAGCTGGTGCCGCTCTTGAAGTACACCGCGGCGAACACGTCTTGCGCGGTGGCCTGGTAGGCCCCGAAGTCGCCGCCGCGGGGCCGGATCCCCCGACTCCCCAGCAGCCGGGGCCAGCCCACCGTCGCGCCCATCAGGTGGAACATGGGCCAACCGGCGGTCCAGGCGACGAACAACGCTGGACCCCGGAGCAGGGGGTGGATGGACGTCCGCCGGAGCAGCTTCGGCGACGTGGGGGGGGACATGAACGGTGCTCCGGGGCAGGGCGGGGCGAGCAGCATCCCCGTCGAGCCGACCGAGCACAAGCCGACGACCGCGCGATCGGGCGTGCAGCGGCGCGGAGGCGGCGTAGCATGGTGACGTGCGACGCCTCGCCCCCCTCCTGCTCGCCCTCGCGCTCGTCTCAGCGGCGGCGCTGGCGCCCGGGAGCGCCCAGGCGGGCCCGCGGCTGGAGCTGTCGCCCGCGCTGCGCGCCTTCATCGACCTGGCCATGGTCGAGTCGACCTCCCCGCAGATCGCCTGGCACGCCGGACCGCGCGCCCCGACCCCGCCCAGCATCCTGGGCGGTCCGACCCTGGCCGATCCCAGCAAGGATCCGGGCAACGTCGCCCTGGGGGCCTTCCAGTACGGCCTGGCCCTCATCCTGGGCCTGGGCGTGCAGGGCAACAGCTACCAGGACCGATCCGTGGGGGAGCTCCCCGGGCTGCTGAGCAACGCCGACGTGCGCGGCGGCTACCCGGTGTGGTCCGGCAAGCGACCGCCTGCACCCTGATCGCGACAGCCAGCGCCCCGGATCCGATCCCCGCCCCTGCGAAGCGGCGGCCGTTGGCTTGACAGGTCCTCACCCGTAATTAGGCTCCCCGGGCTGCAGGCCCCACGGAGCTCCCCTTGTCCGAAAAGCGCGACTATTACGAAGTCCTTGGGGTCGCCCAGGACGCCGGCGACAAAGAGATCAAGAAGGCGTACCGCAAGCTCGCGCTGCAGTACCACCCCGATCGCAATCCGGACGACAAGGCCGCCGAGGGCAAGTTCAAGGAAGCGGCGGAGGCCTACGAGGTCCTCGGCGACGCGGAGAAGCGCTCCACCTACGACCGCTTCGGCCACGCGGGGCTCAAGGGCAGCGGCTTCCAGGGCTTCAGCGGCACCGACGAGATCTTCTCGGCCTTCGGCGACATGTTCGCCGACCTCTTCGGCTTCGGCGGGGGCGGCGGGCGCGGGCGGGGCCAGCGGGGGGGACCCCGGCGCGGCGCGGACCTGCGCTACGACCTGCCGATCGAGCTGACGGAGGCGGCCAGCGGCCTCTCCCGGGAGGTCAACATCACCCGATCCGAGCCCTGCCAGCCTTGCGGCGGCAGCGGCGGCGAGCCGGGCACGGACCCCGTCGTCTGCGGCACCTGCGGCGGCCGCGGGGAGGTGCTCTCCAACCAGGGCTTCCTGCAGATCCGCGCGGCTTGCCCCCGCTGCCGGGGCGCGGGCAAGAGCTTCGCCGCCCACTGCGCGGACTGCTCGGGCCGCGGCGTGCAGGAGAAGGAGCGCAAGCTCACCGTCAACATCCCGCCCGGCGTGGACACCGGCGTGCAGCTCCGCCTGCACGGCGAGGGCGAGCCCGGCGCGGGCGGCGGGCCCCCGGGCAACCTGCACGTCGTCATCCACGTGCGCCCGCACGACCAGTTCGAGCGCCACGGAGACGACCTGGTCTGCCGCATCGACACCACGTTCCCCCAAGCCAGCCTGGGGGCGGAGATCGAGGTCCCGACCCTGGAAAGCCAGGCCAAGGTCGACGTGCCCGCGGGCACCCAGACCGGCGATCTGCTGCGGCTGCGCGGACAGGGCATGCCGAACCTGCGCACCAAGCAGCGCGGGGACCAGATCATGCAGGTCTTCGTCAAGACGCCGACCAAGCTCACCGAACGGGAGCGGGAGATCCTCGAGGAGCTGGCCGCCATCCAGGGCGCGAAGGTCAAGGCCCACGAGCAAAGCCACGGCTTCAAGAAGTTCTTCAGCAAGCTGGCGGGACACGACGAGTGATCCGGGGCCTCCTCCTCGCGGCGGTGCTGCTCAGCGCGGTCCCTGCTGCGGCGGGGGCGCTGCAGGGCGCCCTCGAGCACACCGGCGGGGATGCGGTGCCCGGCGGCGACGTGACCCTGCGGATCACGCTGAGTTGGGACGGACGCGCCGACGCCTTCGCGCCCTCCACCCCCAGCCTCAAGGTCGCCCGCGGCGGCACGGTGCGCATGGGCTCGGCGGCCTCCACCTTCGACGGCGAGCACACCACCTGGACGACGGATGCGTCGGTGCACCTGCCGGACCGCGGCGAGCGCTGGCAGGTGGGCCCCGGCGCGGTCGTGGTGCGGGAGCGGGGGGGCGAGCCCCGGACGGTGGAGCTGCCGCAGCTGGTGCTGGGCGGGCCGACCTTCGGCCGCCTCATCGGCCAGGGCGTCGGCAGCGTGCTGGTGATCGTGGCGATCCTCGGCTGGTTCTGGCGGCGCGATGGTCAGCTGCGGGACGAGGAGCTGCAGCCGGTGGGGTTCGGCCCGGTCCTGACCGGCGCGCGGCAGGCGGTGCAGGCCGAGCCCTGGGACCCGGCCGCGGCGGTGGAGGCCCTGCTGGCCCTTCGGCTGGATTTGCAGGCAGGCGGCGTGGACAATGCCGCGCCCTCCCCGGAGGAGCTCCGGGAGCGCCTGGAGGCGCTGCGCTACGGCGGGGAAGAACTGCCGCGGGATGAGTGTCGCAACTGGCTGCTGGCGCTGAGCGCGGCAGCGAACGGAGGACGAGGATGACAGCGGTGCCCGATCTGGACGTGGTCAAAGCGCAGCTGGAGCAGGTCTCTGGCTACTTCGCGGCTCTTCGCGAGGAGGTTGGGCGGGTCGTCGTCGGCCAGTCCTACATGGTCGAGCGGATCCTCATCGGCCTGCTGACCGGCGGGCACATCCTGCTGGAGGGCGTGCCGGGGCTGGCGAAGACGACCACGGTCAAGGCCGTCGCCGACGCCATCCAGACGGAGTTCCGGCGCATCTCCTTCACGCCGGATCTGCTGCCGGCGGACGTGTTGGGCACGGAGATCTACAACCCGCGCAGCGGCGACTTCAGCGTCAAGCGGGGCCCGGTCTTCACCAACATCCTGCTCGCGGACGAGATCAACCGCGCGCCCGCCAAGGTGCAGTCGGCGCTGCTGGAGGCCATGCAGGAGCGCCAGGTCACCATCGGCGACACCGAGTTCAAGCTGCCGGATCCCTTCCTCGTCCTGGCCACCCAGAACCCCATCGAGCAGGAGGGCACCTACCCCCTGCCGGAGGCGCAGGTCGACCGCTTCATGCTCAAGATCCGGGTGGGCTACCCCACCCGCGACGAGGAGCGCGAGATCCTGCGCCGCTCCATGGCCGGCTTCCCCAAGCTCAACGCGGTCATCACGCCGGCCCACCTCGCCCAGGCGCGGGAGGTCATGCGCAGCATCCGCTTCGACGACAAGCTGGTGGACTACATCCTCGACCTCGTGGCCGCGACCCGCGACCCCAAGGCGGCCGGCGTGCCGGACCTCGCCGGGCTGGTCCGCCACGCGCGGTTCGAGCTCGCCGCCTCCAGAGCCGCTCGAGCCTTGCACTCCGGCA
>CALCXL010000959.1 GCA_937907595.1 uncultured Pseudomonadota bacterium | reverse complement strand
GGGCGTGGCGCTCTCGGCCGTCAACCTGCGGGACACGCAGCTGCGCATCGGCTTCCAGGACCGCATGAAGAACGGCTCGCTGAGCCGTCGACACCTCAGCATCGACCTGCACAAGGGCATCGTCCAGCGGGTGAACATCCGCGCCAACCTGGCCGTAGACCTCCTGCACCAGCGGGTGCAGGACGTGCTCGTGGGCCTGGAGGGGCGGCCCCTGGAGTGGCTGAAGGCGGGCTTCGAGTACGAGCACTGGCAGCCGTCCTTCGACGCTGACACCATCTGGTCGGTCTTCGCCACGGACCCCTACGACTCGGTGCGCGGCAACGTCCACCTGGCGCCGGTCCGCTGGCTCTCGGTCTGGGCCAGCGGTGGCGTGCAGGTCTATCCCCAGGCGGTCAGTCAGGACAACGTCCCCTTCGGCGAGCTGGGGGAGATCTCCGGCAGCCAGCGGGCCGGCGTGACGCTGCGGCCCACCGACTTCCTGGACATCACCGTGGACGAGCGCCTCATCTCTGGCACCGGCGGCCAGAAGGTCGGCCTGGCGGTGGTCGGCCGCCTGCACCCGTGGCACGGCAAGCTGGACTTGTCGGTGCGGGGCGACGTGCAGCAGTACGACTTCGAGCTGCAGCCGGGGCTGGCCGGCACCTACGGGGGGCTGGCGGTGGAGGTGGGCGGTCGGCCCACGGGTTGGGTGCGCGGAAGTCTGCGTGCTGAATACATTTTCACCCCATTCCTTGAGAACAACCTTCAAGTGTCCGCCACCCTGGATCTGCTGCTCGGCCTGCGGCTGTACAAGCAGCGGGACGCCCTGGCCCTGGAGTCGGAGCAGCCTGCGCTGCTGGCCAACGCCGGGCGGGCGCTGCCCCTCAACCGCAAGACCCTGCCGGGCCTCGACGGCGGCATGGGCGTCACCGGGGCCCTCCGATGAACCGCTGGTTCCTGGTGGGCGCCGCCCTCCTGCTGGCCACCACCACCGCGTGGGTGGCCTCTGACTCCGCGTGGGCCGACGGCACCCGCCACCCCCAGGTGATGCCCGAGCAGAGCATCCCCTTGACCTTCTCCCACCAGGCCCACATCCAGAACGGCGCCCAGTGCCAGCTGTGCCACGGCGCGGCGCTGACCAGCATGGACGCCCGGGACCACAACATCCCCACTCACCAGCAGTGCGCCATCTGCCACCGCATGGAGCAGGCAGACGGGGAGGCCATGTTCCCCAAGGCGTCGTGCACCACCTGCCACATCGGCTTCGACGCGGGCAAGCCCGAGCACCTGGCCCCCGACTTCCTGCCGCTGCCCGACGCGCCCCGCCCCGATCCCCTGGTGCTGCCGCCGTCGCGCATCACCTTCCCGCACCAGACGCACATCGATCAGGGTGTGCCCTGCCTGGAGTGCCACGTCGGCGTCGACACCGCGCAGCTGGCCACCCGCGAGCACCTGCCGAACATGGCCACCTGTCTGGGCTGCCACAACGGCGCCAAGGCCCCCGCGGAGTGCACCACCTGCCACCTGCAGGGCAACGGCGGCCGCATCCTCACGGATCTGGGCGGCTCGGAGCCCCTGAAGCCCTCGGGGCGCTTCCGGCCCGACGATCACGGCGACCCGCGCTGGTTGAAGGTCCACCAGGCGGCGGCGCGCGCGGACATCGGCACCTGCGAGTCCTGCCACGCCACCAGCTTCTGCCTGGACTGCCACGACGGCACCCAGAAGCCCATCGCCCTGCACCCCGCCGACTGGGTCATGACCCACGGCCTGGAGGCCCAGCGGCGCACCCTGGACTGCTACGCCTGCCACGAGGTCCAGGCCGACTGCAACGCCTGCCACACCTCCCTGGCCCTGGTGCCGGGGCAGTTCCCCAGCCCCACCAACGTGGACAACCCCGGGACCAAGCGCTTCCACCCCGAGGGTTGGCGCGGCACCCCGGGGGAGATCCCGGCCGCCGACCACCACAGCCACCAGGCGCGGCGGGCGCTGGAGACCTGCGAGGCCTGCCACAGCCAGGAGCTGTGCCTGGAGTGCCACCAGTCGACCGTGAACCCGCACCCCGCGGGCTGGGGGGATCCGAGCGACGGGTTCAACTTCGGGCAAGGGGACGGCCGCCTGTGCCTGACCTGCCACATCGCCGGGGATCCGAACCTCCCCGCGACCCGCTGAATCATGTCTGAAGCACGCTTTTTGACCTCCGCGATGGGCCGGGAGGGCTGGCCCCCCGCCGACGCCCCCGAGGTCGCCTTCGTGGGCCGCTCCAACGTGGGCAAGTCGTCCTGCCTGAACACCCTGGTCGGCCAGAACAAGCTCGCGCGGGTGAGCAAGACGCCGGGGCGCACCCAGTCCATCAACTTCTTCGACCTGGGCACGGACAAGCACCCCCTGCGCTTCGCCGACCTGCCCGGCTACGGTTTTGCGAAGGTGCCCGCCGCCGTGAAGCGGACCTGGGACGGGATGATCGGCGAGTACCTGGCCGAGCGGGACGTGCTCAAGCTGGTCGTGATCCTGGTGGACCTGCGACGGGATCCCACGGACCTGGACCTGGCCATGGTGCAGTGGCTGGATCGGACCCTGCGCACCGGGCTGCTGGTGATGACGAAGGCCGATCGGGTGCCCAAGAGCCGCCGGATCAGCCACCAGGCCAAGATCTGCAAGGGCCTGGGCGTGCCGCGGGAGGCCAGCATGCTGTACTCGTCGCACGAGGACATCGGCCGCAAGGAGCTCTGGCAGCGCATCCGGACGGCCACCCGCTGATGGCGAAGCGAGCCGACTACACCGGCTCCGACGCCGGCGCCCGCCGGGCCCGCAAGGAGGGCTTCGCCGCCCGCTCGGTCTACAAGCTGGACGAGATCGACCGCCGCTTCTCCCTGCTGCGTCGGGGCATGAGCGTGCTCGATCTGGGCGCCTGCCCGGGCTCCTGGTCCCAGTACGCGCTGCGCAAGGTGGGCAGCAGCGGCCTGGTGGTCGCGGTGGACAAGCGGGAGCTGGACGTCGCCCTGTCCCCCGCCGTGGTCCTGCAGGCCGACGTCTTCACCCTGGACGAGGAGACCGTGAGGGAGGCCACGGGCGGTCGTGCCCCGCCCTTCGACATCATCGTCTCGGACATGGCGCCGCGCACCACGGGCGTGCCGTTCTCGGACCACGTCGCGTCGGTTGAGCTCTGCGACCGCGCGCTGGACCTGGCCCTGGGCTGGCTGAAGCCGGGCGGGTCCTTCGTCTGCAAGGTCTTTCAGGGGGAGGACGAGCCCGGCCTGCGGCAGCGCATCAAGCAGCGCTTCGGCCGGGTGAAGGCCCTGAAGCCCGACGGCACGCGCAAGCAGAGCGTGGAGCACTTCCTGGTGGGCACCGGCTTCCGAGCCGAGTAGCTCCCCCGGGCCCGAAGGCGCCGGGGGGCCGCCGTCCCGCGATCAGGAGAAGGTGAGCCACTCCGTCAGGGCCCGCACCGGGAAGCCCGTGGCGCCGTAGGCACGTCCGCCGATGGGCTTGTCGTAGAAGCAGGGGCCGGCGATGTCGATGTGCGCCCAGGGGATGCCCTTGGGGGCGAACTCGGCCAGGAAGAGGCCGGCGGTGATGGCGCCGCCCCAGCGTCCGCCCACGTTGGACAGGTCCGCCACCTTCGACTTGAGCAGCTCCTTGTACTCCTCGGGCATCGGGAGCTCCCACATGGGCTCGCCCGCGCGGTCGCCGGCGGAGCGCAGATCGCGGATGAGCCCGCGGCCCGTGCCCATGATCCCGGCCACGTGCGGCCCCAGGGCCACGACGCAAGCGCCGGTCAGGGTGGCCAGGTCGATGATCATGTCCGGCTCCAGGCCGCCGGCGTAGTGCAGCGCGTCGGCCAGGGTCAGGCGCCCCTCCGCGTCCGTGTTCAGGACCTCGATGGTCTTGCCGTTGGCCGCCCGGAGGATGTCCCCGGTGCGGTAGGCGTCGGCGCCGGTCATGTTCTCGCAGGCCGCGAAGATCGCGTGGACCTCCGTGTCCAGGCCCAGCTCGGCCGCGGCGACGATGGCGCCGATGACGGCGGCCGAGCCGCCCATGTCCATCTTCATGGTGGCCTGGGAGGCGGCGGGCTTGAGGCAGAGCCCGCCCGAGTCGAAGGTCACGGCCTTGCCCACCAGCGCCACGCGGCGGCGCGGGTTCGGGGGCGACCAGGTCATGTGCACCAGGCGGGAGCGATCGGCGGCGCCGCGGCCCACAGCCAGGAAGGCCTCCATGCCCCGCTCACGGCAGGCGGCCTCGTCCAGCACGGTGATCGAGATGCCCCGCTCCTCGGCCAACTTGCGGGCGTAGGCCTCGAGCCCCGAGGGGTTGATGACGTTGCCCGGCTGGTTGACCAGATCGCGGGCGATGTTCTGGGCGCGGCCGATGACGGCGCCCCGGTCGAGGGCGGCGGCCAGCAGCGGGCGGTCCTTGCGTCCCTCGAAGTAGAGGAAGACCTGCTCCAGATCCGGCGGCGGGTCCTGGTCGCCGCGGCTGCGGTGAGCGTCGAAGCGGTAGGCGCCGTGCTCCAGGCCCTCGCCGATCGCCTGGACGGACGGGCGGTCCAACTCGAGGCGGGGGTCCAGGGCGGGCTCCAGGTAGACGCCCAGGCGGGTGAGGTGGGCCTGGGACATCTGCCCCGCCGCCTTCGTCGCCAGGTCGCGGATCCGCGCGACGGTGTCGCCGCCCTTTTCGCCCAGGCCGCCGACCAGCACCAGCCGCGCCTTGAGGCCGGCGGGGGCGGGGAAGGCCACCAGCTCGCCGGCGCGCCCACTCCATCCGCAGAGCTTCAGCAGACCGTCGAGGCCGCCGCCGATCGCCTGGTTGAGGGCCTGCCAGGCGGCGGAGCGCCGGCCGCCCTTGCCGTGCACGGCGAAGAGCAGGGCGTCGGTGGCCAGGTTCGAGGGTCGGGTGGAGCCGATCTGGACTTGCATGGGGCCTCAGGTTTGGGGCCGGACCCGCGGGACCGCGCCTTCGGTGGGGGGCCGCAACGTAATGGGGGCCCCCGGTCCTGTCAAACCGCCGCCGTGGGGGCGATTGGGGACGCGCGAAGGCGCTCGGATCCGGGGTCCGCTGGCCGTTCCAACGCCCCGGCGGGGCCGCAGGGTCGGCGGGCGCGCTCAGGCGCTCAGGGGGCGGGCGCAGCCGGGGGCGCGAGGTAGACGAAGTCGCCCAGGAGCTCGCCGATCCAGGTCATGTAGCCCTGCACGGCGTCGTAGCCGCGCTCGGAGTTCGACGGCACGTGCTCGGGGCCGGGCCACTCGTCGACGATGGACTGGCCCTCGGCGTAGCGGGGGCCGATGGCCTGGGCCGCGGGCAGGGTCATGTCGGCGTCGACGATCTCGTCCGTGGGAGAGGAGGCGTAGACGATGGGCACCCGCCAGCCCAGGTCGGTGATGAGGTGCACCAGGGAGTCGCGCTGCAGCAGCCCCTGCAGGACCGTCAGGCGCTCCTGGGTGGGCAGGTCGGCGGGGATCTCCGCGAACCAGATGCGCTCCAGGCCGGTGATGTAGCGTTGGAACCACGCGGGGCGCTGGGTCACCGGGCTCAGCCAGTCGGGGGAGCCGTCCACGACCACGGCGTCGAAGTCGACCCCATCCAGCGCAAGCTCCACGATGCCTCGGCCGCCCTCGCCCAGCCCCACCGCGATCAGGCGCTGATCCGTGACGTCGGGCTGCTCGGTGGCCAGGCGGATCGCGTCGGCGGCCAGGCGCGCGCCCTGCCGCAGGAAGCCTTCGCCCTGCAGGTCGTTGTCCCCGCGGCCGTGCCACAGGTCGCCCCAGCAGTTGCCCGGCGCGGCCACGGCGTAGCCCGCCTGGAGCAGCGACGCCGCCCAGGAGCCCCGCGCGTTGCCGTCCACCAGGGCGCCGTCGACGCCGAACATCGCCGCCACCTGGTCGTCGGCGTAGAGCGCCCCCAGCCGGTTGACCGTGTTCTCGTAGGTGCTGCTGGTGTCGTCCAGCCACTCGTAGACGCCGTCGTGCAGCAGGAGCGCCAAGGGCCGCGGGCCCTCGAAGCCGGTGGGGCGCAGCAGGTCGACCCGCGCGGTGCGGCCGTCGGGGCACTGGTAGCCCTCCGCCAGGAGGACCGTGCGCGTGGCCTGCCCCTCCAGGATCCAGCGGTTCACGAACGCGGAGTCGTCCAGATCCAGGTCCACCCACGCCTCTTCGAGGACGCAGCCGGACAGGAGGACGAGGAGAAGGCAGGGGAGGGCGCGCATCGGGATCATTCTCCCCTCCTTCGGCGGGCCACGCCAAGCGCAAGGAGCAGGAGGGCCGACATCGGCCTGCTTTCGCCGAAGGCGCAGCCCCCACAGGCCTGCGCCGGATCGGGCTCCTCGTCGTCGATCCGGGGCACGGCGGCCAGGCAGGCGCGGTGCACCGCCAGCCTGCTCACCTGGTGCACGAACTCCAGGTCGACGCCGTCCAGGGTGTCCTGGGGCGTGTGGTACTCCGGCGGTTGGGGGAAGGAGGAGACGTGCAGGGCGGGCCAGCCCTCCACCCAGAAGGGGTGGTGGTCGGAGCGGGCGTCGCCGCCGATGAGGTCCGCGTTGACGGTGGTGATCGACAGCGGGGTGTCCAGGGCCTCGCCTGAGGCC
>CALCXL010000958.1 GCA_937907595.1 uncultured Pseudomonadota bacterium | reverse complement strand
GCCGACAAGCCGAAGGCCAAGAAGCCGAAGAAGTCGAAGGCCGACAAGCCGAAGGGCAAGAAGCCGAAGGCCAAGAAGCCGAAAGCCAAGAAGGCGAAGGCCGACAAGCCGAAGGGCAAGAAGGCCTCCCGGGGCCGCAAGGCGGGCTGAGGTCGCGCCGCTCCACCGCCTCGACAAGCCGGGCCCGATCCGCTTTCCTCACGCGCCATGGACCTGCACGCCATCGCCGAACGCGTCGCCGCTCACCTGACGGCGGTCGCGGGCCCCACGCGGGTCGCCGGCCTCGAGCCCCTGGCCGGGGGCGCCTGCCAGGACAACTTCGTCGTCGATCTGGACATCCAGGGCGGGCCCGACGTCGGCGACCACCGCGTGGTGCTGCGCTCGGACGGATCGGCGCTGCTGGACGGCACCCTCAGCCGCCGGGAGGAGTTCGGCGTCATCAACGCCGCCGTCGCGGCCGGGGTCAGGACGCCCCGCGCGCGCTGGCTGGGCCGCGGCCTGGTGCAGGAGGACGCGTGGGCGCTGTTCCTGGACTGGGCGCCCGGGGTCGCCATCGGCCGCAAGGTGCTGCGCGACCCGGACCTGGCCGGCGCGCGGGAGACCCTGGCCGACGAGCTGGCCGGCGAGCTCGCCCGCATTCACAGCATCCGCCCTCCCTCCTGCGGGGGCGCCGACCTCCCGGGCCTGCCCGAGCCGGCCGGGGGGGACGCCGCGGCCGCCGCCATCGCCAGCGCGCGCCGCATGCTGCAGACCGTGCCCGAGCCCCACCCCGCCATGGAGCTGTGCCTTCGCTGGCTCGCCCAGAACGCGCCCCCCACGCCGCGGCTCTGCCTGGCGCACCGGGACTTCCGCACCGGCAACTTCCTGGTCACTGCGCCGGGGCTCTCTGCCGTGCTCGACTGGGAGTTCTCGGGCTGGGGCGCTCCGGAAGAGGACCTGGCCTGGATCTCGGTGCGGGACTGGCGCTTCGGCAACCTGGACCGGCCCATCGGCGGCTTCGCGGAGCGGGACCCCTTCTACGCCGCCTACGAAGCCGCGTCGGGGCACGCCGTCGACCGCCGCGTGGTGCACTGGTGGGAGGTGATGGGCAACCTGCGCTGGGGCCTGGGCTGCCTGGCGCAGCTGGCCCGCTACAGCTCGGGCCAGACCCGCGATCTGGAGATGGTGGCCATCGGCCGCCGCGCCGCGGAGATGGAGTACGAGGCCCTGCGCCTCATCCAGCGAGGGGACTTCTGAGATGCAGTACGCGCCCGACGCCCCCACCCTGCTGTCCGCCGTCGCCGACTTCCTGTCCAACGACCTGCGCCCAGCGGTCAAGAAGGCCGACCCGGCCCTGGCCTTCCGCGTGCTCATCGCCGAGTCGCTCTGCCGCATCGTCGCCGGCGAGCTTCAGAGCGAGGACATGCTCGACCTGATGGAGCTGAGCCGGCTGCAGGAGCTGCTGCCCGACGTGATCGACGGCGACGTCGGCCGCTCACGCACCGAGCGCGTCGCCGCCATCGGCACGCTCAACGCCGCGCTCGCCGCCCGCCTGCGCGATGATCCCCCCGACCCCGCCTTCGACGCCCTCGCCATCGACCACCTGCGGCAAGCGCTGCGGGAGAAGCTGATGGTCACCAACCCGCGCTTCGACGCCGCCGACACGATCGAGTAGCCACCATGGACTTCTCCCTCCCCCCCGACCTGCAGTCCCTGCGTGAGCGCGTGCGTGAGTTCGTGGACGCCCGCGTGATCCCGGCGGAGCAGGCGATCGTCGACGAAGACCGCGCCGGCCGCGACGACACCCTGCGCGCCCTGCAGGCCCAGGCCCGCGGCGTCGGCCTCTGGGTGCCTCACCTGCCGGCGGAGTACGGCGGCAAGGACCTGGGCCCCATGGGCATGTGCGCGCTGTTCCGGGAGATGGGCCGCTCGCCCGTGGGCGCCCGCGTCTTCAACTGCGACGCCCCGGACCAGGGCAACATGGACCTGCTGCTCAAGTCGGCGTCCGTGAGCGTGCGTGAGCGCTGGCTGCGGCCCCTGATCGACGCGGAGATCACGTCGGCCTTCTGCATGACCGAGCCCGCCCCGGGCGCGGGCGCGGACCCCTCCAACCTGCGCACCACGGCGAGCAGGGACGGCGACGATTGGGTCATCGACGGCCACAAGTGGTACTCCACCGGCGCCGGAAAGGCCTCCTTCCTCATCGTCATGGCGCGGACCAGCGACGACCCCCGCAGCGGCGCGTCGATGTTCGTGGTCGACCGCCACGCGCCCGGCGTGGAGCACGTGCGCGACTTCGAGACCCTGGCCGAGCCCCTGCTGGTCCACCGCGAGGCGGAGATGAAGTTCCACTCGGTGCGCGTGGGCGACGACGCCGTGCTCGGGGAGATCGGCGAGGGCTTCCTGCTGGCCCAGAAGCGCCTGGTGCCCGCCCGCCTGACCCACTGCATGCGCTGGTTGGGCTGGGCCGATCGCACCCTGGACCTCTGCCGAACCCAGCTGGCCACCCGCGTGAGCTTCGGCAAGGAGCTCATGCACCACCAGGCCATGCAGGCGATGATCGCGCAGGCCGCCCTGGACATCCACAGCGGCAACCTGATGACCCTGCACTGCGCCCAGATGCTGCAGGACGGCAAGGACCGGGAGGCGCGCCCCTACTCGTCGATGTGCAAGCGCCACGTCGCCCAGGCCCTCTGCCGCATCCTGGACGACGCCATCCAGATGCACGGCGGTGCCGGCTACTCCGACGACCTGCCCTTCGCCCAGTGGTACCGCCACGCACGCGCCGCCCGCATCGCGGACGGCCCGGACGAGGTGCACACGATGGTGATCGCCCGCGATTGGCTGCGGGGGCGCCTCAACCTGCTGGTCTGATCGGCGGCATCACGCCCGCAGCCAGACGACGCGCCGCGGGCATCAGCTCCTCACCCGCCGCGCCGCGGGCAGCAGTTCCTCACCCCGCGCGACGCGCCGCAGCCAGACAGCCCAGGGAGGTCTCCGCTGCCTCGTCGGGCGTGACCTGTCGCGTGAGCAGCAGCGGACGCGGACCCGCTGGCTCACGCTGCACCGCACCCACCAGCCGACGCAGGGGAGCGCGCATCGCCCCCAGCCGCGCCGCCGTGAGCACGTCCTCACGGGGCACCCAGCCCCAGGCGCCGAGGCCTACCTCCACCCGCAAGCCGGCGGTGGGGGTCAAGCGCAGGAACTGGGCGGCCTGGCCGATGGGCCAGTCGCCGGCAACCTGGGGCGAGCGGAGCAGGGCGTCTGCAGAAGAAGGCGGCGGTGCGGTCATGGGGGAGGCCCTCCGGCGCGGCGGTTGGTGCCGCGTCCACCCTGACCCTAGGGGGTCCTCGGGCTCCGCCGCAGCCCCCCGTCAGGCGAAAGCGTACTGGCCGCCAGTACGGATCGAACTGTACTGGCATGAATCATTGCTGATTTCTGTCGACGTACAGTCAGACTGGCAAATCACCTTTATTTTCAGCTCTTTTTGCTGTTGCAAATGTACTAGCGCAAGCACTATCTTCGTACTGCATGAGCGAGCCTGACCTCTACAGCTACCTCGACTACCGCGCCTGGCTCAAGGACTGGTTCGCGGCGAAGAAGGCGGCCAACCGGCGCTTCAGCCACCGCGCGTTCGTCCGCATGGCGGGCAAGAGCTCGCCCTCGCTGCTGGTGGACGTGATCGAGCGCCGCCGCAACCTGACCCCCTCCACCACGGAGGCCTTCTGCCGCGCCCTCAAGCTGGCGGCGGCAGAGGCCTCCTTCTTCACGGCGCTGGTCCACCTGGATCAGGCGGAGTCGCCGGCGGAGCGCAACGAGGCCTGGGCCCGCATCGCCGCCACCCGCCGCTTCCGGGAGGCGCGCAAGCTGGAGGGGGAGTCCTTCGAGTTCCTGTCGTGTTGGTACTACCCCGCGATCCACGAGCTGACGAAGCTCCCCGACTTCTCGGCGGATCCTGCCTGGATCGCGCGCAGCCTGCGGCCCAACATCACGGTGCCTCAGGCCCGCCGCGCCCTCTCCGCCCTGCAGGAGATGGGCCTCATCCGCGTCGACGGCGACTCCGCCCGCCAGTGCGAGGGCAGCATCACCACCCCGCACGAGGTCGAGGGCCTGGCCGTGCACAACTACCACCTGGGCATGCTGCAGCGGGCCCAGGAGTCCATCGACGCCTTCGAGCCCCACCAGCGCCACTTCGTCGGCCTGACCGTCGCGGTGCCCGACTCCCTCGTCCCCACGCTCAAGGCGGAGCTCAACGCCCTGCAGGAGCGCCTGCTGGACCTCTGCGACAGCGCCCCCTCCCCCGCCGATCAGGTGGTGCAGGTGGGCCTTCACTTCTTCCCGCTCACGGAGTCGTCCGTGAAGGAGCCCCAACCATGAAGCGACTGCTGTTCCTCCTCCTCCTGCTCTGCGCCTGCGACCCCCGGGACCTCAACCCGCCCGAGGGCGTGGCCGTGGGCAACCCCGGCAGCGGCAAGTTCACGATCGGCGACGCCCTGGACCTGGCCATGACCTCGGCCAGCGCCCGGGCCGCCACCCTGCGCATGGAGCCCTGCGACGGCGGCGTAGAGGTCGTGCTGCTGAACGACCCCGTGGACCTGCTGGGCGACCCCGGCGCGGAGCTCCCACCGGGCACCTACTGCGGGCTCGAGCTGTCCATGACGTCGCTGGACGTGTCCGGGGACGGCTTCGCCATGAGCCTGGACCTCCCGGCGATCCGCTTTGCGGTCGACGACCTGGTCATCGACGGCTCCGAGCTCACGCTCACGCTGGGCGAGGACGGCTGGCTCACGCAGGCGATCGTGGCCCTGGCCGCCGATCCCCTGGACATCGCCCCCGGTGAGCCCGTGCACGACCTGCTGGTGGCCCGCCTGCTGCACGGCGTGGGCCTGGACGCGGACGGGGCCGACGTGGCGCCCATCCCCCAGGACGACGCCGGGGTCAAGCTGGTCGCGGTGGGCCTGGACGGGAGCATCCTCACCTCGCCCAACGCCGACGACTGGACGGTCTCCCAGCGCAGCGGGGACGACCTCTGGGACGTGATCTGGGCGGAGGGGCAGTGGGTGGCCGTCGGCGGCGGCGCGGGTCCCCGCGTGAGCGTGAGCGCCAACGGGGTCGACTGGCAGGACGTGCCGGTCCCGGGCGACAACTACCTGCTGAGCGTGAGCTGGGCCTCCGGCCGCTTCGTCGCCGTCGGCATCCACGACACCCGCCTGTACAGCGACGACGGCGTGAGCTGGGAGCTGGTCTCCAGCGAGTTCGCGCCCTTCACCCGCGGCGTGGCCTGGGGCAACGACGTCTTCCTGGCCGCGGGGGAGGGCGAGGACGAGGGTGCCTTCAGCACCAGCGCCAACGGCAGCGCCTGGAGCCCGCTCACGCGCGGCGGCAGCGTTCTGTACGACGTGCACTTCGCCCAGGGCACCTTCGTGATGGTCGGGGCCGAGGGGCGCATCGCCACGACCGCCGACGGGCAGAGCCTGGACTCGGACGTCGGCGGCGGCCAGAAGCTGCGCGCGGTGACCTGGCACGACGGCCGTTGGGTCGCCGTGGGACTGGGCCGGGCTTCCTGGTCCGACGACCTGGAGACCTGGCAGGACGTGAGCGTGAGCCCGGATCTGTGGGACGTGACCTGGGCGGGCGAGCGGTTCGTCGCGACGGGCGAGGGCGGTGAGGTCCTGGGCTCCCCGGATGGAGAGACCTGGACGTCGATCCTCCCCGGCGACGGCTACCCGCTCTTCGGCCTGTCCCCAAAGGTCCAGCCGCCGACGTAGGATCGGGAGCATGGTCCGCCGCACGCCCTTGACCCTGCCCACGCTCCTGCTCTGCGTGAGCGCCTGCGCGCCGTCGGACGATCCCGCCGAGCCGCCGACCCCGGCTCCCACCGCCTTCAGGTCCTCGGAGCTCGGCCTCATCGCCCCCGACGGTCGGCAGGTGCTGCTGCGCGGGGTCAACGCGCGGGTGGAGGGGCTCTTCGACGTGACCTTCGACGACGGGCGCCAGGCCCTGGAGGAGATCCCGCCCTTCACCGGCGACGACTGCCGCGTCCTGGCCGAGCTGGGCCTCAACCTGCTGCGCCTGCCGGTGAACTGGTCCGCCATCGAGCCCGAACGCGGGGCCTACGACGCCGACTACGCCGACCGCATCCTCGACCTGGTCGCCGCCTGCCACAACGTCGGCGTCTACACCCTGGTCGACCTGCACCAGGACGCGTACAGCAAGCACATCGGCGAGGACGGCGCCCCCCTCTGGGCCATCGTGCCGCCCCCCGACGAGCTCCTTGAAGGCCCCCTGGACGACCTGGCCGATCGCCGCGCCTCCCTGCAGGTCCTGCGCTCCTTCCGCAACTTCTTTGACGACACCGACGGGGTGCAGGGCGCCTTCGCCGACATGGCGGGCTGGCTGGCCGGACGCATCGCGGGCAACCCCGGCGTCGTCGGCCTGGAGCTCTTCAACGAGCCCGTCGCCTTCGACGACGAGGCCCTGGACGCCTTCCACCGGCGGGTCGGCGCCGCCGCCCGAGCTGCCGCGTCGGACCTGCCCCTGGCCTTCGAGCCCGACGCCCTGCGCAACTTCACCGACAGCGACCCCGTCGCCGTCGCCCGCCCCTTTACCAACGCCATCTACGCGCCACACCACTACACCGACGTCTTCGGCGACGGCTGGGCCAGCGGCGACGTCGCCTCCCTGCGCGCCAGCGTGGCCGGCATCGCCGACGAGGCCCGACGCCACGGCGCTCACGCCTTGGTGGGCGAGTTCGGCCACGATCTGGACGCCCCCAACGGCGCCCTGTGGCTTCAGGAGTCCCTGGCCGCCTACGACGAGCACCGGCTGAGCTGGGCGATGTGGCTGTACGAGGAGTGGAGCCAGGACGCCTGGGGCCTCTACGACTTCACCGACCCCGGTACGGGCCCGGAACGCGCGGGCCTGCGTGAGCCCATGGCCGACCTGCTCGCCCGCCCGTTCCCCCAGGCCGTCGACGGCAGCCTCCTGTCGACCGCGTGGGACCCGCTCACGCTCACGCTCACGGTGGAGTTCGAGGGCGGCGGAACACACACGCTGTCCGCTCCGCTCCGGGTCTGGCCCGAGGGGCCCGTCGCCCGCTGCGACGGGGAGGTGGTCGAGGCCCCGCCGGCGGGGGCGGGCCGGGTCGACGTCGACTGCGACGGATCGCAGCTCCAGCTCCAGCCCCCCGACTGACCGTCCGGAGGTCCGGGGCCCCAGCCGGGGGCCCCCCTCGCGCTCGTGACCCGCTCCGGCGCGGCCGCGCCACGCAGCGATCGACCCGGGGGACCCTTCGCTGGGAACCTGGGCGGCCGGCGCCGTGTCGTGAGGGGCAGCCCCACGTTCCGGAGCCTCCATGCCCCCAGCCGCTCGCCGTCGATCCTCCGTGCCCGCCCGCGCCCTGCCCCGCGCCCTGCCCGACCCCGCCCCCGTCGCCCTCCTGCAGCAGGGCCCTCGCCCCTGGAAGCGGGCTCTGGTCCCGATGGTCGTGGGCGCGCTGTGCTTCGCCCTGGGCGCCGGCGCGCCGATCCTCCGGGACCACTGGCAGCACGAGCGCAGCCACCGCCCCGCCCCGCTCCCCACCCACGCTGCCCTGCCCGCGGCGAGGACCCGCCAGTTCCCCCGCGAGGCCGCCGCGCTCCGCCGGGCCCTGGACGCCAGCGCTGCGCCCTCCACGCTCGTCGAGCTGGTCGAACGCCTGGGCATCCTGGGGGACCCCTCCGACTTCGATCGCCTGGCGGAGCTGGCCGAGCACCCCAACCCTGGCGTGTCCTCTGCCGCCATGCGCGCCCTGGCGCGGGTGGGTGGGGACCGCTCCATCGACCGGCTCACGGTCTTCGCCCGCGGGAACGACGACGTGGTCTCCGTCGCCGCCCTCCAGGCCCTGGGCCTCGCCGAGTCACCCCAGGCCGTCGACGTCCTGCTGGAGGTCGCAGGGAAGGCGAGCGACTGGCGGCAGAACGTCGCCCTGCAGGCCCTGGCCACCCGCGGCGGCTCCCGCGCCCGCGCCGCCCTGCACCGTGGGCTGAAGAAGGCACCCGCCAACGACGCCTACAGCTGGGCCCAGGCCGTAGCGTCCCTCGGCGAGCCCGATGACCGGCTGCTGCTGATGACCCTGGCCGGCGGCTCCGGCCCACGCGCCGACGCCGCCCTCAACGCCCTGGCCGGCCTGGGCAGCGCGGACAGCGACTCCCTGCTCATCGCCCTGGCCCAGACCGCTACGGGGAACCGCCGACTCACGGCGCTCACGGCGCTGGGTTCGGTGCGTGACCCGCGGGCCGTAGACGTGCTCGTCGGCGCGTTGACCGGCAACAGCGGGGTGCGCGGCGCAGCGGTTGGTGCCCTGGGCGTGAGCCGGGCTCACGGCGCCCTGGACGGCTTGCTGCTCTCCCTGGACGGCGCCCGGGCCAACGAGGCCTGGCAGATCACCGCCGCCCTGGCCTCCCGCCCCGAAGCCCAGGCGCGCGCCGTGCTCAAGCTGCTGGCCACCGAGGCCGGACCCCTGGCCGACGCCGCGCTTGCCGCCCTGGCCCAGGAGGGCGACGCCGTGGTGGGGGAGCTCCTCATCGCCGCCTTCGACGAGCGGGGCGAGCTGCCGCCCGAGTCCACCTACCACTTCCTGGCGGTGCACGGCGGCGAGGCCGGCTGGTCCCTGCTGGAGGAGATCCTGGCCGACGGCTCCACCAACGACCGCAACTCGGTCATCTACGCCCTGCAGGCCCGCGGCGACGAGCACGCCGTCACCCGCCTGCTGGACATCGCGGCCAGCGAGGACACCTGGGTCGCCTCCACCGCCATCGGCGCCCTCGAGGGGCTTGGCGACGACGCCCGCGACAGCCTGCGCGGGATCCTGCTGCAGCGGGTGCAGGACGGGGACGACGCCTCCTTCGGGGACACCGCGGCGTCGCTGGCCCGCCTCGGCGGGGACGAGGTGCGCGACATGCTGGTCGGCCGCCTGCAGGACGGCACCCAGAACGAGCGCAGCGCCGCGCTGATGGCCCTGGGCCAGATGGACGACGCCGGCGCCCACGACGCGCTGCAGCAGACCCTGGGCTCCGACGACCCGGAGCTCCGCCGGCAGGCCTTCGACGCGCTGGTCTGGAGCGGGCAGCCCCTGGATCGCGACACCGTCACCGACCTGCTGGCCGATCCCGACCCGACGATGCGCAGCCAGGCGATCACCGCCCTGGCCAACCTCGGAGATCCCGCCAGCGTGGAGCAGCTCATGGCCTTGTCCGCCGACGACGACGTGTCCGTGCGCATGACCGCCGTCTCCGCCCTGGGCAACCTGGGCGGCCCCGAGGCCGAGACCGGCCTGCTGGCGGCGATGGAGGACCCCGAGCTGTTCGACACCGCGCTGTGGAGCCTGTCCAGCCTCGGCACCTCGGACGCCCGGCAGGCCATCCGCGACGCGGTCGGCAGCGACGATCCGGTGCAGCGCGCCTCGGCCATCGGCGCCCTGGGCAACGACCGCTCGGGGGCGTCGCGTGACCTGCTGGTCGGCGCGCTGCGGGACACGGATCAGGGCGTGGTGGGCGCGGCCCTCAGCCAGCTGCAGATGCAGGGCAGCAGCACGGCGGCTGCGGCCGTCGCCGAGCTGCTGGTCGGCCTGGACGATGGAGACGATCCCTTCGGCGTGCGCTGGCAGGCGGCCAACACCTTGCAGTCCCTGGGCGGCGGCGTGGCCCGGGAGCACCGGGAGCTGATCGACTCGATCCTGGGCAGCGGCTGGGGGGACGAGGACTGGAGGTACGGCGTCGAGGAGGGCGGGCACGCGCCGCTCGAGCTCCTCCTGGAGTAGCTCACGCCCGGCTCACGCCCAGCTCACGCCGTTGCTTCGGGCCGCGGAATTCCGCCCGGGCCCCGGGTGCCGGTTGACCCCGCGGGATCGACGGCGGAGACTCGGCCACGATGCGCCTCCGCCCCCTGCTGCCCCTGCTGCCCCTCGTCGCGCTGCTCACGGGCTGTGATCTGCTCAACGGCACCGAGAGCCAGCCCGAGGACACGTCGGGCCTGCGGCCGGCCGACGCGCCGGACTTCGTCATCCTGGCCGCGAGCGGGCATCAGGCCAACGTCAGCTCCTTTCCCTACCGGGACGGC
>CALCXL010000957.1 GCA_937907595.1 uncultured Pseudomonadota bacterium | reverse complement strand
CGCCCGCTCGGCCGCCTGCTCCGTCGCGGCCTCGCGCATCTGCTTGAGGGCCCCGCGCACCGCGTCCCGGTAGCCGCGCACCTCCTGGTCGAAGGCCGCCTTCAGGGTCTTCTCCAGCTCCCGCTGCCGACGGCGCAGGGCATCTCGCTCGGCGCGCACGCCCTCCAACTCCAGGGCCGCCTTCGCCCGGTCGGCCTGGGCCGCGTCGCGCGCTTCCCGGGCCCGGACCACCTCCCCCTCCAGGCCCGACAGCATGCCCTCCACGCTGGCCGCCGTGGGGTCGAGCAGCCGCTGCGCGTGGGCGACGATGGCGGCGGGCAGACCCACGCGGGCGGCCACGTCGATGGCGTGGGAGCTGCCCGGCCGACCGACGGTGAGGCGGTAGGTGGGGCGGCCGGCGTCGGGATCGAACTCCACGCGGGCGGAGGCGAAGCGGTCGTCGGTGGTGGACAGCGCCTTGATCTCGGCGAAGTGGGTGGTCGTCGCCAGCACCACGTCGCGATCGAGCAGGGCCGACAGGATCGCCCGCCCCAACGCGGCGCCCTGCACGGGGTCGGTGCCCGCGGCGATCTCGTCGATGAGCACCAGCACCGCGCCGGCCTTGCTGTCGACGTCGGCCAGGATCTCCACCAGGGAGAGCACGTGGGCGGAGAACGTGGACAGGCCCTCGGCGATGCCCTGCAGGTCGCCGATGTCGGTCAGCACCCGATCGAACCAGCCCACCGTCGAGCCCGGGTCCGCCGGCACCGGCATGCCCGCCCGCACCAGCAGCGCCGCCAGGCCCATCGTCTTGAGGGCGACGGTCTTGCCGCCGGTGTTGGGGCCCGACAGCACCATGGCCCGCGCCGGCCGGCCGATGCTCAGGTCGTTGGGCACCACGTCCAGGCCCTGCAGGACGAGCGCGGGGTGGCGGCCGGCCTTGAGGGCGATGCGGGGGGCGTCGACGACGTCGGGCACGGCGGCGTCCAGGTCCTCGGCCAGCTTCGCCTTGGCGGAGACGATGTCCAGCTCCGTCGCCGCGCGGAGGGAGGTGCGCACGGCGGGGGCGACCAGGGCCACGCGCTCGGTGAGGTCGCGCAGGATGCGGCGCTCCTCCTGGGCCAGCTCGGCGTCGGCCAGCTTGAGGTCGTTGTTGAGCTCCACCACCTCCCAGGGCTCGACGAAGACGGTCTGCCCCGAGCCCGAGGTGCCGTGCACGATGCCCAGGCCCTGGTTCTTGTGCTGGGACTTCAGGGGGAGCACGTAGCGGTCGTTGCGCAGCCCGGTGAAGTCGTCCATGAGGGCGCCTTCGAAGCGGTCGCCGCCGCGCAGGGTGTCCAGGGTGTCGCGGATGCGTCCGTGGATCTTGGCCTTGCGGCTGCGCAGCGAGGTCAGCTGCGGGTAGGTGGCCTCGCTGAGCTCGCCCCGGCCATCGAAGGAGGAGGCCAGCCAGGCCGCCAGCTCGGGCAGGGGCCTGATGGACGTGGCCAGGGCGTGCAGCTGCTCGGCGCGGTCGGCCTCGTCGAGCAGCTGGCCGTGCAGGCGGGCCAGGCCGTCCAGGGTGTTGGCGACGCGGACGAGCTCCGCGCCCGGCAGAATCTCGCCCTTCGACGCGGCGCGCAGGTGGGGGTCGACGTCCTCGATGCCGCCGAAGCTCGGGGCCCGCCCGTCGGCGCGCAGCTCCATCATCTCGTCCACGCGCTCCAGGGCCAGGCGGGCCTCCTGCACGGTGTCCAGGAAGGGCAGCGCAGCGCAGCGGGCGTGGCCGATGGAGGTGGCCGCGCGCTCCGCCAGGGCCTCGAGCACGATCTCCCAGTCCAGCGAGCGGATCGACCGCGTGACCAGGGGCAGGCGGTGGGCGGAGGCGGCCGGGGTCGCGTGCGCGGGCGACGGCGGCTCGACCGCGGGCGGGGGGGGCGGCTCAGCCGAAGGCGGGGAGGAGGGCGACATGGTCGTGGTTCCAGACGAGGTCGGGGATCTGGAGCCGCCCGGCGGGGGCGACGCGGGACAGGCCCAGGGGCCGCAGCAGCGCGCCCAGTTCTTGCCCGTCGGCGGGCGAGCCCACAAGGGCCAGGCCCTGCAATCGTGGTCCCAAGGGTGACAGCAGCGAGGCCAGGTCTGCGCGATGGCCCAGGGGCAGCACCGCGACGCAGCGGCCCGGGGGGGCGGGGTCCAGGGCCGCCACGTCCCGGCAGGACACCGCCCAGCCCGGGCCCGACGCCGCCCAGCCCATCGCCCCCTCCACGCCCAGCCAGGACGCCCGCGCGGCCCCGGCACCCTCGCTGATCGGTCCCGGAGGGAGCACCAGGCAGGCCGCCTCCATCGCCCCCGCCAGCTCCTCCGCTACGGCGCGGGCGCGGGCGAGGTCGCCCTCCACCACCACCCAGCGCGGGCTCAGGCAGCCGCCGCCGTCCCAGGCCAGCAGGTCGGCGGCCAGGGCCTCGACGGAGCCCACCCCGGTCCCCCGACCCGTCGCCCGGGCCTCGTCCTGACTGGAGCCGCGCGCGACGAAGCCCAGGCTGACCCGGTGCCCAAAGCCGTGCAGGGGGACGGTGGCCACCGACCGAAGGGCGGCGATGGACGCGTCGTCGCCGAAGACGAAGAGGGTGTCGACGCAGCCCACCAGGGCCTGAGTCGCCGCCGCGTCGTCGCGCGACCAGGACGCCGCGCCCACGCAGGGCCCCAACTCCGGAGCGTGCAGGGCGAAGGAGCGGGCCAGGAGCAGCGGGAAGCTCGGAGCGGCCGACGGCGCCTTGATCAGGGCAGGGACCCCGGCCAGCACGGAGGCGATCACCGGGGGCAGGCCGGCGGTGAATACGTTGCCCGCCTGCACGTGGCCGGACAGGCGGGGGCTGGAGGCGCTGCGACCGCCCTCGTCCCGCCACCAGCGCTCCAGGGCCGGGCGGGTGATCACCTCGAAGCCGCGGTCCAGCCCCCAGGCCACCGACTCGGGGCTCAGGCCGGTCTCGGCGGGCAGCCGGGCCAGGGCGTCCAGGCGGAGGTCGTCGTCGGGGTCGAGCCAGGAGCGGGCGACCCGGCAGAGGCCGGCGATGCGCACGGAGACGTCGCTGCGGGCGAGCTCGTCCCCGGCCCGGCGCAGGGTGTCGGCGCAGGCGGGCAGCGCCCAGGGCAAGGGGGTGGCCCAGGTGGGCTCGGACTCGGGCAGGTCCGCGCGCAGGGGGTCCAGGGCGCCGTCGTCGGGGCGGGGCAGCGGCTCCTGCGTCTCCGCGTCGACGCCGGGCAGCCATCGACCGATGGGCGCGGCGTGGGGACCGGGGGACGACCGATCGCTCATCGACGGCTCGCAAGCCAGCCGCACATCACCCCGGACGCCTTCACGCCAGCCCCCGCAGGACCTCGTCCACGGCCAGGGAGCAGCCCCGGGGCGTCGCCCCCACCACCCGGCCGAAGAGCTCCACGCCGTCGGGGTGCACGATGCCCACGTCCGCCGTCTGCACCGCCACCACCGAGTCGACGTTGGCCAGATCCCAGAAGCACAGCAGGCCCCGCTGCCCGTCCGGCAGGGGCGCCAGCGTGGACGGATCCATCGCCCGCACCCGGCACCAGGGGGGAAACACGAAGCGGCGGGCGCCGTGGGGGCCCCAGGACGCCGCCGCCGAAGGGTCCTGCCGAGCCGCCCACACGCTGTGGTAGCCCTGGCTGCCCAGCTCCGTCATGCCGTACTCCGACACGATGGCGTGCTCGGGCAGGCCCAGCTTGCGGGCCAGCCGCGCGCGGAAGTCCTCCGGCTCCAGATCGATGGACGCGCCCTTGAAGCCGCCCGTCTCCATCACCCGCGAGCCCGCCGGCAGGGCCCAGGGCCGATCGTCCTGCAGGAGCTCGAACAAGGCCCGCGCGGTGCCCAGCAGCAAGACCGGCCCCTCCCCCACCGCCGCCGAGGCCGACGCCAGATCCGGCCCCCCGTCCCAGTGCACCGCGCTGCCGGGCCCGCCGCGGTGATCGACCGCCCAGCTGAGCATGTGCGACAGGCTGGAGTCCGGGGCCTCCTGCACCGGCGGCGCCAGGACCAGGATCTGGGGGTGCTCGCCCCGGGGGTCCAGGAAGCGGTCGAACCAGGGGGCCAGGCTGGCTTCGTAGGTGTCCACCCGCCGCAGGGGGTGCCGGCCCCGGGTGCCGACGGTGGTGCCCGAGGTCCGGAAGACGGCCACCGCGCTGGAGGGGTCGAAGGTGCAGAGGTCGACGTGCTTGAAGACGTCGGTGGGCACGGGGGGAATGGCCAGCCAGCCGCCAAGATCCTCGGGGGTGACGCCCCGCCCCGACCAGAGCCGGCGCAGGGGGGCGCAGCGGGCGAACTGGTGGGCGAAGAGGGCGCCACAGAGCGCGTCGAAGTCGGCGTCGGGCCAGGGGTCGACCCCGCTGGCGGCGATGGCGGCCTGCACCCGGTCGTGCAGGGCGTCGCTGTCGGCGTCGACGGCCCCGGGCAGACCCTGGGGCCCGGTCACAGGCAGGCCTCCAGGGCGTCGACGGCGCCGTCCCACTGGGCACGCGTGGTCACCAGGGGCGGGGTGAAGGACAGCACCTCCCCCTCCAGGCCGGCGGGCAGGAGCAGGTAGCCGCGCTGCAGCAGGGCGCGGCACAGCGTCATCGACGCCCCGTCCCGCACCTCCAGGCCGCGCATGGCCCCGCGGCCGCGCACCCCGCCGAAGCGATCGGGTCGCCGCTCAGCCAGGGTCTGCAGGGTGGAGCCCATGTGCTCGCCCAGCGTCCGGGCGCGCTCGAGCATCCCGCCCTCGAACAGGTCGATCACGGCCAGCGCGGCCGCGCAGCCCACCGGGTGGCCCAGGAACGTGGAGGTGTGCAGCGATTCGCCCTGGCTGGCACCCCAGGCGGACATGACCTGCACGCTGCCGATGCAGGCCGACAGCGGGTAGCCCGAGGTCAGGCCCTTGCCCAGGCAGAGCAGGTCGGGCACCACGCCGTCGGCGGCGGCGGTCCCGCTGAGCACGCGCTCGCCGGCGCGGCCGAAGCCGGTGAAGATCTCGTCGAAGATCAGCAGGACGTCGGCCCGATCGCAGGCCCCCCGGAGCATGGCCAGCCACCCGGGTGCCGGCGCGCGGCAGCCCCCTCGGCCCTGCAAGGGCTCGACGATCACCGCGGCGGGTCGGTGCTCGGACAGCGCCGCGGCCACCGACCCCGCCGAAGCGCCCCAGGGCAGCCAGGTGGCCAGGGGGCCGACGCGATCGGCGAAGGGTCGGCGGAAGGCCTCCCGGTAGTGGGACGCGGACAGCGCGCCCAGGGACATGCCGTGGTAGCCGCCCTCGAAGGCGACGACGCCGCCCCGGCCGGTCGCGACCACCGCCGTCTTGAGGGCCGCCTCCACCGCCTCGGAGCCCGATGAGCCGAAGATCACCTGCTCCAGCGGATCGGGGGTCCAAGCCGCCAGGGCCGCCGCCAGCTCGATGCGCCGGCGGGCCGGAAAGGCGTCGCCCAGGCCGTGCGCCAGCCTGGCGGCCTGCTCGCTGACCGCCGCCACCACCGCGGGGTGCCCGTGCCCCACCGAGGCCACGCCGAAGCCCCCGGTCAGGTCGACGAAGCGGTTGTCGTCGGCGTCCCAGACGTTGGCGCCCCGGGCGCGCTCCCAGACGATGGGGTCCTGCCCCACGCCGGTCTGCTCGCTGCGGCGGGCGCGGCGGGCGGTGATGGCGGGGCACTCGTGGCGGGCCAGCAGGTCCACCAGGGCGCGGCCCTCCGGTCCGGGCACGGGGCCGTCGACCTGGGGCAGGGCGGCGCCGCAGGCGGGATCGGGGGGGGCATCGAAGGTGGGTTCGGCCATCGGGGCCTCTATACCAGCCGGCGGAGCGGGCGGAGGCAGCCATCGCAGCGACGGTCGGTCGGTGAGGGTGCTGCAACGACGATCCCCGCCTGGAGGCCGCCTGGACGCTGCGTCGCCGACGCCCTGCGCGGTGGCCATCCACCGTGATTTGCTGTCTCATACCCATAGGAGCGAGTGAGGTGAGGCCCGGATCGCCCGGCGGGCCGGTCCTTCGGGGTCCGGGGGCGATGCGCGGCTGAGGAGGGGGCGACGAGCCATGAAGCGAGTGCTGGTGGTCGAAGACAACGCGGCGAACCTGCGGCTGGTCAGCGACATCCTGGCCCGGGCCGGCTACGCCGTGCTCTCGGCCACCGACGCGCGGGCGGGAATCGCCCTGGCGACCGCCGAGGTCCCCGACCTCATCCTCATGGACATCCAGCTCCCCGGCATGGACGGCCTGACCGCCACCGCACACCTCAAGGGCGACCCCCGCACCGCCGGCATCCCCGTGGTCGCCCTGACCGCGCACGCCATGACCGGCGACGAGCAGCGCATCCTGGACGCCGGCTGCGACCGCTACGTCAGCAAGCCCATCCGCTACCGGCGGTTCCTGGAGGTGGTTGCGGAGATTCTGGGGGACTGAAGGCCTGCTCGGCCCCGATCGCCCCCGCATCACACCGGGTCGCAGGGCCCCTCGCAGATCTGCTCGATCAGCCCCGACTCCAGGAAGGCCCCCACCTGCCGCTGGTAGGAGTCCAAGCGCCGCACGCTGTCGTGGGTGCCGTTGTCCACGAGCGGCGGCTGGTTGCCGGGGGGCGGCGCGTCCATGCCTTCGTCGTACACGAACAGCGCCGCGCGCCCGCCCGGGGAGGCGCCGACCGTGGGCAGGCCCGGGATGGCGACGGGGCTGGGTTCGATCATGGGGATGTCGGCCGTTCGGGCCACCCACTCGGTCACCAGGTTGGCCACCTGGCTGTCGTGCACCGCCATGTGCAGGGTGACCTCGACCTCCGGCCGATCGAAGAGCACGTCGGCGTAGTTGAGGGAGTCGGCGGGGTCGAAGACGGCCTGCAACGCGGCCAGCACCAGCT
>CALCXL010000956.1 GCA_937907595.1 uncultured Pseudomonadota bacterium | reverse complement strand
GGCCCCGACGGCGCGACGCTCTTGTTCACGTCCGACTCCACCGGTCGTCGGGAGCTGTACCTGCTCGACCTGGAGACGCTGGTGAGGACCCAGGTCACCGACCCGTCGGACGGCTGCGCCAACGACTCCACCCACCCCTCGTGGCACCCCAGCGGGGACTCGGTGGTCTTCTCCTGCGAGACGTCTCCGAATCGGGAGGTGCGCGAACACGATCTCCTGACCGGCAGCCAGACCACGCTGTACGACGCCGCCGTCCCCGACCACCCGGACCTGTCGCCCGACGGCAACACCTTGCTGATCGCCTGGACGGCGGGGCCGAGCGCGACGAGCAAGGTCCTGCGCCAGGTGGATCTCAGCTCGGGCATCCCCACCGACCTCGCGCCCACGGACGATGGCGCCGCGGACAACACGCCCCGCTGGTCGCCGGACGGTTCGTTCATCGCCTGGGTGAGGTCGGACGACGTGAGCGGCAACGGCGCGCCGGAGAACGTGTACGTCATCGATTCGGCGGGCAGCGGCATGACCGCGCTGACGACGTGGTCGGGGGCGGAGGCTGTCGACAGCCTGGCCTGGACCCCCGACGGCAGCGCCCTGATCTACGCGCTCAACGACGGCGGAGAGACGTCGCTGCGGAGGGTGAATGTCTCGACGCTTGTGGACACGCCGGTGATGGAGAGCTGCCACAACGACAGCAGCCCCGATCAGGCGGTCCTGGCCCCCGGGCTCATCCCCGCGTCGCACGACGGCGACGCCGACGGCTCCCCGATCTCAGAGGACTGCGACGACGACGACCCCCTGGTGGGAGCCGGCCTCCCCGAGCTGTGCGACGGCGTCGACAACGACTGCGACGGGTGGGTGCCGGTCGACGAGATCGACGTCGACTTCGACGGCTACGTCGGCTGCGGACCCTGGCTGGGCCCGGTGGTGATGATCTTCGGCGGCGACGACTGCAACGACTCGCGCGCGGACGTCTCCCCCGTAGGGACGGAGGTCTGCGACGACCGCGACAACGACTGCGACGGCACGTCGGACGAGGGCCTCGACAACGACGGCGACGGCTGGTGCCTCACCGACTGCGACGACACCGACGCGGAGATGCACCCCGGAGCTTGGGAGGACCCCGACGACGGGGTCGATTCGGACTGCGACGGCTCGGACGTGGCCGGGGTGAACGGGTACATCGCCAGCTTCTTCGACCAGTCGGGCCGCTTCGGCGGCAGCGAGCAGGTGCTGCCGGACATCGACGGCGACGGGTACCCGGAGATCGCCATCGGCAACTTCCGGGGAGACGAGACAAGCACCGACGCCGGCGGCGCCTACATCTACTTCTCCAGCACCTACCTGGCCGGCGGCGACTTCCTGGAGAGCGACGCGGACGTCGTCCTCGCCGGCATCAACAGCAACGACCGCGCAAGCCTGGCCGGGGTCTTCGACGACCTGGATGGCGACGGCCTGCCCGAGGTCGGAGTGAGGGCGACCCACAACGGAGCCGGCGGCTCCGACGCCGGCATGGCGAGCCTGTTTCTGGGCAGTCGCCTTCGCCAGGGCTCCCTCTTCGACCTCAGCGAGGCCGACTTCGTGCAGTACGGCGACGCGTCCAACGAGCTGGTGAGCGGCTACGAGTCCATCGGCGACTACGACGGCGACGGCGTCGGCGACCTGCTCGTCGGCCGCTTCGACTCCGGCGTCGCGCCGGAGCTGCTGTTGTTCTCCGGCGCCACCCTGCTGGACTGCGGCGCCCTGGAGCTGGACGACCCGGACGTGGTCATCACGGGGACCTCAGTCTCGAACCTCCACTTCGGGGGCACGCTGGCCGACATCGATGGCGACGGCCTTCCAGAGATTATCGCGAAGGCGCAAACGCTGGACCCGTCGCAGGTCTACATCTTCACCAGCTCCCAGCTGGTCAGCGGAGCCACCCTCTTCCAGTCCGACGCCTGGGCCACCATCCAGGGCCAGCCCGGCGACGACCGCTACTGCCAGACGGCGTCCGACGTCGACGACCTGGACGGTGATGGCGCGCCCGAGCTCCTCTGCGGCTCCTTCAGCAACCTCAGCGGCGAGGCGCACGTCTACTCGTCGGCCGAGCTGTCGTTGGGCGGCACCATCACGAGCGCCGACGCGCTGACCGCGGTGACGGGCATCCTCGGTTCCATGGAGGCCGGCTACTCCACCGCCACCAGCATCGGCGACGTCAACGGCGACGGGGTCCCCGAAGTCGCGCTGGGGGAGAACCGCGGCGAGTCGGGCGACGACGGCCACTCCAGCTGCGGCGTTGTCCTGGTGTTCGACGGGGACGACATCGGATCCGGCGGGGCGGTGGGCCTGTCCTCGCTCGTCACGGCGTTCCACGGTTGGTCGAGCAGCAAACAGATGGACACCATCACCGCGATGCCCGACCTCAACGGCGATGGGTACAACGAGTTCCTGCTCGGCGGCGGCAGCGACAGCAACTTCGGCCAGGGGCGGGTCTACCTCGTGCCGGGCGGCCCGATCCCCTGACCCAGGCACCCGCGTGCCCGCAGCCTCCAGCACACTCCCTGCAACGGCTCCCTGCCCCCCCCTCCCCTGGAGACCCCATGCGCACCCTCCTCGTCCTGCTCGCCCTGCTGCTGACGGCCTGCCCGGCCACCCGCTCAGGCGGCACGCCCCTCGACGACGACGACGACGCCACCTCCGACGACGACGACGACGCGACCGACGCCCCGGCCTGCACCACCGACTACGCAGGCCACGCTGCCTGCAGCGAACAGCTCGGGTACCTGGGCTTCTGCAACGACGGCGCCTGCGCCGAGGCCTCCGGCTGCGCGGCGCTCAGTTGCTGCGTGCCCGGCCAGGGCGGCGACAACTGGTGCCGGTCCCAGTTCGGCGACGCCAGCGTCTGCGGCATCGTGAACGGCGACGGGTCGTGCCGCTGAGGCACGAAGCCCGGTTTGCTGACGCTCCCGACGGATGAGCCACGCCCTGGCCCACGAGCCCGGTGAGGGAACGGTGCCGGGGTTCAGGCCTCGTCCGGGGCGCGAATGGGGAGAGCGGAGCAAGTGACTGAGGTCACTTGAGCGAGAGAATGGTGACCCCAACGGGCTGCGCGCGGTCCTGGAGGGGCTCACGGTCCCCTTCGAGATGGTGGGCTAACCACCATGAATCACAGGAACTCACGGGATCACGCACCCCGAACTCACGGCGACTCACGCGGCACTCACGCTGGGGCATCTGACCAGCCTTCGGGGGCCGATTCGAGCGCCTTGCTGCCGGCCGCGTGGAAGCGAGAACTCGCCGCCGAACGCGCCGTGTTTCGCATGCCTCACGGACTCACGCCGCGGCAGGCGATCGATGTGTTCGGCCGGGGGCTGACCGACCCCTCCAGCATGGAGGGGCTGCACCGGCTTCGCATCGAGCATCCGGAGACCTGGCACCTGATCGTCTGGGCCTGCACACCGAAGCCTGCGCGCCTCTCGGCCGGAACCACGGTGCGTGAGTTCCTCTCCTCACGCAGGCTCTCGCAGCTGATGCCGCGCGCGGCGGGAGACTTCCAACGGCTCAAGCGGTACCGGGCCAGCGCCGGCCGGGTCCGGGCCCACGCGGGGGCGCGGCAGGTCCTCGACCACGACGACGCGCGACTCGAGGCCGATCGCCGGATGCTCTCGAAGGACCGGGCAGCCTCGACCGTCGCGCGGGACCTGTCGCTCCTTCGGCGCGCGGTGCTGACAGCGGCGAAGCGGTTGGGGGTTGATCCGCCGGTGTCGCGGCGGCCCCAGGGCCCATCGCATCGCACGGGGACGCGACGAGCCCGAGACCTCGCCGCGCCCGGCCACCTCGCGGACCTGCTGCCGGTGCTCGATGCCGCCCACCGCGCGGCGGTTGCGTTTGCCGCGGGGGCCGGGCTCAGCGAGGCTGAGATCCTGGGGCTGTGCCGCGGCGACCTGGACCTGGAACGGGGCGCCGTGCTGGTGCGGACGGGACGGAGCCGAGGCTACCCCGACGATGTCCTGCGCTGGGAGCCGATCGCGCCCTGGGCCCTGGACCTGCTGGCAGGATCGCTCACGGTGCCCGCATCGGCCGATCCCGCAGAGCTGCTGTTCCCCGGCCGCGACGACTGGACGCGGCCGCGGTCGGACCTGAACCGAGGGCTGGCGCGGGCCTGCAAGCGGGTCTTCGGGAGGAGCGGCCCGGCGATCACGCTGGGCGCCTGCCGGCGGCTCTGGCAGCTGGTGCTGCGTGAAGCGAAGCTGCCGCGAGCGGCGGTGCGGCAGAGCCTGCGCCTGCAGGTGCGGGCCGGGGAGCAGGTGGTGCCCGCGCCGTGGTCTGGGGAGCAGGCAGCGCTGCTCGGGGCCTGGACGATACTCACAAGGCCGCCCGTCCCCTTCCCTGCGGGCGCGCGGGTGCCGCGGAAGGCGCCGGAGGGGGTGGGCGCGTTCGAGGCGGAGGTGGACCGGGCGGCGCGGCCGAAGGTGGGGGCGCTGCCGGCCAGCTGTCGACCGAAGACCCGCGGAGATGCGCGGGGCGAACAGGAAGGCGCAGGGCGTCGAGGTCCCGGGCATCGGAATTCGGGAGGAGCTCGTCTGCCGTTGGCTGGTCCCGGCCGGAGTGGAGCTGGGGAGGGGGCTCCCGGGCATGGCTTGGACGATCGCGGGCTGGGCGGACGCCCCGCCATGGGGCCGCCGGGAGGAAGTCGGAACCGGAGCCGGCTGCCCAGGGGTGGCAGAGGCCTGGAAGCTGGCGGC
>CALCXL010000955.1 GCA_937907595.1 uncultured Pseudomonadota bacterium | reverse complement strand
GTTGGGCGTGTCCGTGGGCTCCAGCCAGTGGTCCATGCCGGCGGCCATGAAGTACACGGAGTCGTCGTCGTTCCAGCGCAGGTACTTCTCCGACTGGGTGGCGCAGGCCTCCAGGCCGTCGAGCATGCGGGCGGAGAAGTCGAAGGCCAGCTCGGTCCAGACAGCGCCGGACTTCAGGAACTGCTTGGGGGCCGCGCGGTCGAGCAGGCCGCACTGGATCGTGCCCTCCACCAGCCAGCCGTCGGTGCCCTGGTCGGGAGCGGACGCGTCCCAGCCCTCAGGGCTCAGGGGGGAGGTGTTGTCCTCCGGGTCGTCGTCGTCGTCGGCCGCCACGTCCTGGGGCTCGTCGATCAGCTCGCCGGCCTGGAAGTCGTCCTCGGCGGGGGCCGTCGCGCTGGAGAAGCCCGAACCGTTGGAGTCCGGGGCCACGCAGCCGGTCAGCAGGGCGAGGAGGGCGAGGGAGCTGATTCGATGCATGGCTGGAATCTCCGGTGGACCGATTGTCCCTGCCCGCCACTTCAGCAAGATCTGCGCCAAGGGCCACCAGGAGCCCGAATCGACGCTTCGTCCCCGGGTACGTCGGTCGATTGTTTCAACTTGAAATGTGGGCGTTTCATCTTGCGCAGGTGGGTTCCAACTCCGCGCCGTGGAAGACTCCGCAGCGTGAGCGACGACTCGACCCGCATCAGCCCCACCGCCTGGTACACCGGCTACGTCTGGTTCCGGAACGGGCTCTCCCACCCGGCCCTGGTGCAGCCGGGGGGGCGGCTCCTGTACTGGCTGCTGCAGCCCCTGTTCTGGCTGGGCGCGCCCCTGGTGGGCGGGGTGACCCTGGAGCGCATGCTGCTTCAGCGGCACCGGATCATCGATCGCCTGCTCATCGACGCCATCGAGGCCGGCGAGGTCACCCAGGTCCTGGAGATCGCCGCCGGCTTCACGGGCCGCGGACTGCGCCTCTGCCGAGCCTACCCCCACCTGCGCTACGTCGAGTCGGACCTGCCGCACCAGCTGGCCGCGAAGGTGGCGGCGGTGGAGGGCATCGCGCCGGACAACCTCAGCTTCCGCACCCTGGACATCTTCGCCGACGACGACCGCTCCCTGGAGGCAGCCCTGGCCGACTTCGACCCCGCCAGCGGCGTCGCCGTCATCACCGAGGGCCTGATCAACTACTTCGACACCGACACCGTGCGCGGGCTGTGGGGGCGGCTTGCGCGGGGCATGGCGGCCTTCCCCCAGGGGCGCTACCTGGCCGACGTCCGCCTGGACGAGGTGCGCACGCGCTTCGTGCTGGTCCGCCTCTTCATGAGCGCGCTCGGCGCCTTCGCCCGGGGGAAGGTGCACACGCACTTCGACGGGCGGCAGGGGGCCCACGCGGCCGCCCAGGAGGCCGGCTTCGCCGCGTCGACGCTGCACAGCGCCACCGACTGGGCCGACCGCCTGGACGTCTTCCCGGGCCGGAAGGGCGACATCCTCCTCGTGTTCGACGCGCGCACGTGAGCACCTGGGCCATCGGGGACGTGCAGGGCTGCTTCGACAGCCTGCAGGCGCTGCTGGCCACCCTGGGCTGGCGGCCCGGAGGCGACGACCTGTGGTTCACGGGGGATCTGGTGAACCGCGGGCCGAAGTCGCTGTCGGTGCTGCGCTTCGCGGCGAAGCACGACCTGCGCACCGTGCTCGGCAACCACGATCTGCACCTGCTGGCCCGGGCCGATGGCGATCGACCGGCCGGGCGGGGGGACACCCTGGACAAGGTGCTGGGGGCGAAGGACCGGGGCCCGCTCCTGGACTGGCTGCGGCAGCAACCGCTGCTCCACGAGGGGGAGCGCGACGTGCTGGTGCACGCCGGGGTGCCGCCGCGCTGGGATCTGTCCAAGGCGCGACGGCGGGCCCGGGAGGTCGAGGAGGTGATTCGTCGGGGGGACACGGCGACGCTGCTGGGCCCCGCGCCCACGGCCCGACCGCGCGACGCCCGCACCACCGCCGGCCTGACCCGGATGCGCTTCGTGGACGCCAGCGGGCGGCCCAACTACAGCTCGAAGGCCGCGCCGCACGAGGGCCCCCGCGACGAGCGGCCCTGGTTCGATGCGGGGCTGCCCGACCGCCGCGTGGTCTGCGGGCACTGGGCCGCCCTGGGGCTGCGGGTTCGTGAGGGGCTGCTGGCGCTGGACACCGGCTGCGTCTGGGGCGGGGCGCTCACCGCGGTCTGCCTGGAGAATGGCGACATCGTGCAGCAGCGGTCCCTGGAGGCGACGGGCGCGGCGGTGGACCCGGTAGGATGAGCGCACCATGAGCAACGACTTCGCCCCCCTCGAGCCCCACGGCCCCCTGCGGCCCCTCTTCGAGCACGTCTGGACCCTCACGGGCTCCGTGCAGATGATGCCGCTGGTCCGCATCCCCCGCACCATGACCGTGTTGCGCCGCGGCGACGAGCTGGTGCTGATCAACGCCGTCCGTGTGGACGACGCCGCACTCACGGAGCTCAAGGCGCTGGGCCGCATCGCCCACGTCGTGCGGATCGGCATGCACGGCATGGACGACGCGTGGTACGTCCGCGAGCAGGGCGCGACCCTCTGGGCGCTGCCGGGCGTGCAGCACGGGCGGGGGCTGAGCACGGACGAGGAGCTGCGCGCCGATCACCTGCCCTGCGGCGGGCTCAACCTGTTCGTGTTCGAGCTCACGAAGCTCCCCGAAGGCGCCCTGCTCATCGACGGCGACGGCGGCGTCCTGGTCACCTGCGACAGCGTGCAGAACTGGGTCGACACGGAGGGCTGCTCGGTGCTCGGCGGCCTGGTCACCCGGATGATGGGCTTCGTGAAGCCCGCGCAGATCGGCCCGCCCTGGCGCAAGGCCCAGACCCCGGGGGGCGGCTCCCTGGAGCCCGACTTCCGGCGGTTGGTGGACCTCGACTTCAAGCACCTGGTCGGCGGCCACGGCGTGCCGCTGCGGGACTCCGCTCGGGATCGGCTGCAGGAGACCCTGGAGCGGACCTTTGCCTGACGACCTGCCCCGGGACCCCGCGCTGGAGCCCGCCTCCACCGCCCCCCGAAGGGAGCCCCTGCGGAGCCTCCCGTTCGTCGCCCCTGCCCTCGCCGCCGTGCTGCTGCTGGCCGGCTGCCCCACCGCCGGCCTCGACCCCAGCGACGACGACGACGCGGCCACCCCCGACGACGACGACTCCGCCCCCAACGACGACGACTCAGCCGACGACGACGACGACTCCGCCCTCGACGACGACGACGACGCGACCGAGCCGCCCCCGCCTCCACCGCTCCTGTTGATCAACGAGTTCGTGGCCGCCGGCGCCCCCGACGCGATTCCCGCCGGCGACTGGATCGAGCTGCACAACCCCGGCGACGAGCCGGTGTCCCTGGAGGGCTTCTCCCTGCGCGACGCCCCGGTGGACGGCGAGCCGTTCCCCCTGGACCCCAGTCTGAGCGTGCCCGCGGGCGGCCACCTGGTCCTCCTGGCCGATGGCGAGCCGGACCTGGGACCGACCCACCTGGGGCTGCGCCTGTCCGTGGACGGGGACCGACTGCAGCTCCTGTACGGCGACGCGGTGGTGCAGGACCTGGACTTCGGGGAGCTCCTGCAGGGCTGGTCCCTGGCGCGCAACGGCGACAGCTCCCACGACTGGGAGGTCCGCTCCGAGCCCAGCCCGGGCGCCGCAAACCCCCTGGGCGAGCCGGTCCTGCCCCCGGCCGACGACCCGCAGCCCTGCTTGCCGCGCGACGAGGACCCCGTCTCGATCCTGGAGGGGGAGCAGTTCGTCGTCCAGCTGTTCTGCGACGGCGGCGCCCTGGACGAACACGACCTGGTCGTGCACAGCACCGGAGCGCCCGGCGCCTGGGACGCCGCCGCCGCGACCTGGACCCTGGACACGGACCTGGACGACGCCGGCCGGCACGAGGTCCTCTTCGCCTTGAAGCCGCAGGGGGCGGGCGGCTTGCCGGAGACGGAGCGGGCCGCCGTGAACGTGGTCGACGCCTGGGGGGTGCCGGGCAACCTGCCGGTGGACCCGGCCACCTACCTGCAGGAGTGGGGGCTGCCGGTCCTGCACCTGGACCCCCAGGGCGGCCTGTCGCAGAGCTACACGGCCACCGACGCCTGGTTCGAGGGCGTGGCCTACTCCGCCCAGATGAAGGTCCGCGGGGCCTCCAGCGTGGGCTACCCCAAGAACAGCTTCACGGTGGAGTTCGACCCGGTTCAGATCGACCTGCGCGACCACGGGATGAGCCGCAAGGACCACCTGGTCCTCATCTCCAACTTCGACGACGCGGCCTACGTGCGCCAGAAGATGGTGTTCGACGTCTGGCAGGAGATGGCGGACTTCCGGGGGGCCGATCGCCTGACGCCGCGCACCGCCTGGGTGGTGCTCTACCTCGACGGCGTCTACTTCGGCCTCTACACCGCCGCCGACCACATCGACGACGAGTTCGTGGGGGAGCTGGACTTCGTCGACACCGGCAACCTCTACAAGTCGGTCAGCCACGACGCCAACTTCTACCTGCACCACAACGACGGCTCCCCGAAGTCGAACCTGGCCGCGGGGTGGGAGAAGAAGGAGGGGCCGGCCGAGGACTGGAGCGACCTGACCGGGCTGACGCAGTGGGCGGGCACCATCGACTCCACCCAGTTCGCCGCGGAGGCCGGCGCCTGGATCGACGTGCAGGAGTTCTCGGACTGGTTCCTCCTGGTCATGCACCTGCTGGCGGGGGACAGCGCGGCCAAGAACGCGTACCTGTACAACGATCCTGCGGGCACCGGCATGCGCTACGTGCCCTGGGACTTCAACCACTCCCTGGGCCAGAACTGGCGCACGCTGCGGGTCGATCCCAGCGACTACTCCGACTACTCCGACCGCAACGCGATCTTCGCGCACCTCCACGCCGATCCCGGGCTGGCCCAGGAGCTGTGGGACCACTACGAGCTGCTGCGCGCCCCGGGCGCCCCCCTCTCCGCCCTGCGGCTGCAGGAGCTGGCGGCGGAGCACTTCGGGCTGATCCACCCCTCGGCCGTGCGCGACTGGGCGCGGTGGGGCGACGAGCACCGCAACTACAGCGGCTGGTCGAGCCTGCGCGGCGGCCCCTCGGCCATCGGCGGCTACGCCGAAGAGCGCGCCTACCTGGAGCAGTGGATCGACACGCGGGAGATGGAGATGATGTCCCTCTTCCCCGCTCCCGCGCCCTGATCACCCGTCTCCTGCGACCCCCTACCGCTCCGCCCAGGCCCGGCTGAGGCCCTCGCGATCGTCCGGGTGGGCGATGGCGGTGAGCCGGGCCGGGGCATCTCGGGGATGGGTGCGTCCGCGTCGACCAGGCAGTCGCCCCGCGCGAGCGACCGTCAGCCAACCGCCCAGATCTGGTCGGTCGAACCGCCGACAGACCCCGAGTCGCCGGATCGATGCGCCGTCGAGTCCGTGGACTCCATGGCCCGCTCCGCCTCCCCGCACGGCATCGCTCCCTGGGCCCGCGTCGGGCGGTGGCCCTTGACCCCGGCGCGCGTTGCGCGACCTGGCGGGCCACCGTTCTCCCCCCCCGCGACAGCGGCCCCCGGGAGATCCCCTCAGAGCCCGATCGTCGCCACCAGACCCCGGGCCGCGTCCCGCGCTCCCTCGGCCGTGCAGGTCCAGTCCAGCGGATTGAAGGGCACGCACCCCACGACCGCGGGGTCCTGGGTCCACCAGGTGTCCCCGGCCCGGAAGGGACGGGCGGCGAGCTGCTCGACGGCCCGACGCAGCCCGGCCCCCCTCGCCCCCACCGCGATCAGCGCCTCGATCCGCCCGCCGACCCCCACCGTGAGCGGGGTGTCGTCGTAGCGGCGCCACGCCCCCACATCGCCGGGGAAGGCCGGCTCGAGGGGGCCAAACTGCTCGGCGAGCAGCGCCTCTGCCACCGCGTCGTCCTGCAGCGGTGCGCCCACCGCTTTCGCAGCCACGACCAGATCCGCCGACACCTGCGCATCAGGCCGGTCCAGGGAGTGGAGCAGGGGGACGACGGCGTCGGACCAGGGGCCTTCGACGCCCCCGGCGGCGAGGGCGCCGAGGGCCCGGGCGAGCGCAGACGGGTCGGAGTGCAGCAGGCGCGGCTGGAGCTCAGGATCCCGGGCCGTGTCGAGGTAGCGGAGGGGCTTCTCCCCGCCGCAGAGCGCAAGGAGGGGCCGGCCCAGACCGGCGAGGATGGTGGCAGCGGGCCGCCAGGGCGCCGGGGCCGCCGTCAAGGCCAGCACCACCGCCGCCGCAGCGTCGCCGTCGCATCGGCCGCGCTCCAAGACGCAGAGGTCGTCGCCGAGCGCCACCGCGCCCCGCGTCAGGAGCCCGGTGGCCCGACGGGCTGCCTCTCCGACGGCAACCGGCGCGTCGGGGAGGGTGGCGAGGAGGTTGAGGGCCTCGGTGGCGGCGGCCTGGCGGACCAGCCGGTAGCTCCCCTGCCCGACGCCCGGGCCGGGGTGCAGGAGCGCGTCCACACGCCCTTCGGGGTCGGTCCGAGCCGCCAGCCAGAGGCCCAGGTCCCGAGCCGCCTCGCGCGGCTCCCGGGGACCCCATCGGGGCCGTCCCCGCTCCAGCGGCAGGCCCCCCTCCCCCATGAGCAGCCACGACCGGGAGCTCCGAAGTTGCAGGGGAGTGGTCGGATCGCGCCACGCATCGGGGTCCACGCCGGCCGCGATGGAGGCCTCCGTGAGCCATGCCAGGACGGACTCCTTGCGGGGGCGACGATGCGGGGTCCAGATGCGCGCGACCGCAGCGTCCTCGGGGCCGAGCCAGGGGCCTCCCGCCACCGAGAGCGCCCCGCGACCGGGAT
>CALCXL010000954.1 GCA_937907595.1 uncultured Pseudomonadota bacterium | reverse complement strand
AGCCCCGTGTTCCGGCCTCCTGGGCGGTGGTCGAGCGCTTCGGGGCCGGCTGGGCGCCGGGCGCTGCAGACGGGGCTGCCGACCGCGCCGCGGCCGCACCGACGGCCCCCTCCGAGCGGGCTCCCGCCACGCTCCCCGGGCCCACCTGACCCTCCCGCGCACCCCGAGGCTCCTGCCCGGGCGAGGCGAGCGGCGGCAGACCCGCTGCCGGCGGCTCGGCCGAGGGGTCCGACGCCCCCACATGTCGCCCGCTCCCGTCGACGGACCCGGCGCGGCCCACGAGGCCGGAGCCCGCCCAGCGGATCGTCTGCGCGCCGGGACCGACAGCCGCGTCCTGCGCCCCCGGCTGGTGGCCCAGGTGCCCGGCGTGGGCCGTCGGCGCGACCAGCACAAAGCGCCCCTCATCGGGGTTCCACACCCGAATCGCGCCGGCACGCAGCAGGCCGGGCCGCTGCCGAAGCACCGAACCGAGCAGGCGAAAGGGCCGCAGGGTCGGCCGGAAGCGCAGGTCCCCGCCGCTCATCGGAGTCTCCCGCGGGGCGCGCGCAGATCGGCGCGCGCCCGCTCCGCATCGCGCGCGTCGCGAACGAAGCCAGCCAGATCGCGCACGAAACGCCGGCGCGCGGCGGGGCGGGCGAGGATCTCCGCGAGCAGGGCGCGGACCTCCACCGCGTCGTCCGGCAGGTCGGCGGCGTGCATGACCGGTGGACTCCTCACGAGCCCTCCGCCGAATCGGCGGCGCGCTTGATGGCATCGTCCAGGGACCTGCCCTTGCGGCTCGGCCAGCCCCAGGCGCGCTCCCTCGGCCGCGCCGACCAGAGGTTCGGAATGCGCGCGATGCCCGGCAGCAGGATCATCCCCAGGATGATCAGGGCGACGAGGACCAGATGGTCGAGCCCGGCCCGCGTGGCGAGCCGCTGCATACGCGACGACGCCTCCCCCCCCCGAGCACGGCCACCGGCGTCGAGAGCGCGCGAAAGTCCGGCGTGGCGCCGAAGCGGGGCTTGGGCAGCCACTCCAGTCCGCCGCTCCGCTCCCCGTTCAGCGACGCGCTGAGGGAGACTGCCCGGCGCTCGTCGGCCGCGGCGCCGGAGGCATCAAGCTTCTGGATCCCCAGCAGCTCCGGGTTCTCCAGGATCCAGCCCACCGCATCGACCGTCTCAGGGCCCAGGGACCCCAGCGGGTCCGGCCGCCCTCGCTCGACGAAGCGCCATGCGTTCACGAGCTGCCAGTTCGGGATCAGCAGGAGCGTCAGCGCCGGTTCGCTCCCGACTCGTTGGATGCGCTGCGGACTGTCGACGGGCCGGGCGATCAGCCGGGGGAACTCGTAGGGCACGGCCCCGAGAACGTCGGGCAAGGCCTTGATCCCGTCGCCTTCCGCGCCATCATCACCGGGGATCTGCCGGACCTCTCCGTCGCTCCACTGGATCCACTCGCTGTTCGCCTCCGCGCCCGAGCGCCGTGTCCGCCAGGCCGCAGACAGCCCCAGCGGCTGCGGCGTCTGGTCGCCAAGCCCGAGCTCCGTCACCGTCAGCACGAGCTCCTGCACGCCCTCGGGCGGCGCAGGGGCCCACTCGCAGCCGGGGCACGCCGCTCCGCCCCCGGAGAGGGGAACAAAGCGGTCAGGCCAGGCTCGCAGCGGCGCCAGCGTGGGTCGCAGCGGCTCGTGGTGCGGTCGCGAAGCAGGGGACCGGAACGCGAACAGATCGGCGGAGCGCAGCTGTCTGCCGGTCAGGCCGGCCGGCGCGTCCGCCGAAGGCTTCCACTGGGGGAGCCACACCGGGGGACCCAGCAGCGGAGCGGCGGCGGCGCCCTGCCCGACGAACATGCGGCGCGTCTCATCCTCGACCTCGTCGAGCATGAAGATGTTCTGCATCGGGTTCGTGCTGGCCCGGCGGGTGGGGTCCTCGGCCACGCCGGTCCACGCCCGCCCGGCCTGGTGCTCGAGGCAGAGCTGCACCGTGAGCTGCGCCTGGAGCTGTCGGGTCATCTCGCGCACGCCGTCGGGGTCCACGGTGGCGTCCTGCAGGACGCTCACCTCCAACTGACGGGGCACAACGGCCGGCGCCAGCAGCTGCCGGCCGGCGGAGGCCTGCTGGCCCTCCCCTGCCGCCGCGTCCCCGCGCCGCGAGACGAACACTGAGACATCTGCCGTGGTCAGCCGCTCCTCAGCGGGGCCGGCCACCACCGCCACGAGGAAAGGCGCTCGTCCGCGAGCCATGAGCTCGGCGTCCATGGCGCCGCCCAAGCCGAGCGGACCCTTCGCCCGGCCGCACCAGTCCTCGACCGCGCCGTCGGCCTGCCACGTGTACCCACCCGTGCCCGGGAGGCCGTCGAGGCGGGCCAGCGCGGCGCCGTCGTACAGGCCCACCAGGCTCCAGGAGCTGGTGCGCCCCGACGCGTCGCAGCCCGACGCCAGCAGGGCCAATGCGAGGGTGCAGACCCACAGCACGCGCGTCACGTTCCGCCTCCGGGCAAGTAGTCCTCAGGCTGGGGCACGTAGGGGACGTGGCCCAGATCGATCTCCGCACCGGGCTCGAACTCGAAGCACCGCACGATCCCCGCGGAGCTCAGGACGAGGACGTCTCCACCGGCCAGGCGGAGGGGGCGCCCGCTGTTCAGCTGGTAGAGCCGCTGCGCGCGCGGGGACTCCCAGGAGAACGTGGGAGGCATCGAGGCCAGCGGCGGATTGAGGGCCCGCGCGAAGGGTCGCAGGATGACCTCGCGACGCACGCCTGCCTGCCTCTCGCCCCACGACTCCCGCGTCTCCCGGGCCTGGGGGATGATGGTGACCTCGTCCCACTGGGGCAAGGGCAGGACCCCCGGGATCCCGTCCTGGGCGCACTGGGCGTGGCCGAGGGCGTGGCCGGTCGCCGTCTCCCACCGCGTCCACAGGGGGCGGGCGAGACGCTCGACCGAACGGGCACGCGCCGACTCGATGGTCACGTACCAGGGGTGAAACCGGGCGCGTCGGGTCACGGACAGCGGCTCGACCGCGAGGGCGCCGCGGGGCGCGTCGTTGAAGCCCCGCTCGTCGGAGCGCTCGCCCACGGCGGACGGGGCGACTTCGCGGAGCAGGCACGCGATGGCCCGTGGGAGTGGGCGCTTCCAGGCGATCGCACCCCACACCACGATGTACACCGTGGCCAGACCCGCCCACGTGAACCCGTCGCCCGGCAGGTAGCCGCTCCGCCCGGGGCCCGTCATCACCCGGTAGACGATCTGCAGGCCCGCCGCCGGCAGCAGGATGAGGAATGCCAGAGCGACGAGCAGATGGCGGCCCAGGCCGAGCAGCGGAACGCCCTTCCAGGAGGCCCAACGCTGCGCGAGCGCGCGCGTGTCCCCCAGGCCGAGGGAGACGGTCAGAAAGCACGCGGAGGAGAGGAAGAAGAGGCGAAGCGACGCGTCAGCGAACGCCGCCGCCCACAGCAAGCCGAACTGCACCGCGAGGCTCAGGCCCACCAGCAGCGCGGCGCCCGATGCGTTCGGCGCCCAGGCGGTGCGCTCCTGGACGCGCTGCCTCCACCAGGTCACCAGGAGGATCAGCGTCAGCACCAGCAGCGGCATCAGGCTGCCGGTCTCAAGACGCATCGTGCGGACCGCCTGCCAGACCCACCAGGGCGCCGCGAACCCGAAGATCGCGCGGTTCAACCGGCTTCGGCCCCGGGTGGGCAGGCCGGGGTGGGGCCCCAGGCCCAGGGAGCGGCCTCGCAGGAGGGACAGGGCCGCGATGTTGGCCACCATCCAGGGCTCCCAGGTCCCCTCGGCGAGGGTCGAGTCCCGGCTGACGAGCCCGGCGGCGAGCAGGAGGAACGCACCCAGCGAGACCAGGTCCGCCTGGTGGTGCGCGGACTGGACGAACCAGCGCAGCAAGGGCCGCAGGCCGGCCCCCCAGAGCACGGGCAAGTAGCGCTCCATCACCGGCCTCCTCTCAACAGGCCCACCGCGAGGGTCCGGTGGGTCCGGAGCCCCGCGAGGCAGGCAGACTCGAAGTTGAGGTCGGCTTCGGCGCGCTCGTTCCAAAGGTCGCGGAGGCCCGAACAGAGGGGCGTGGCCGTGGCGAGATCGAAGGCAGCGTCCAGGCGCGCCTCCGGGACCGCGTTCCGAGCCGGGAGGCTGTAGTTGCTGACGCCCGCCCGGCACAGGGCCTCGCAGGTGGCGCCCTCTTCCGCGGCGCGCCAGGGGCCAGCGCAGCGCTCACGCCGTCGAGGCGCGTTGCGCTCGTCCGCGCAGCGCTCCCGATACCAGCGATCGAGGCTCGGCCCCATCGCCACCGCCAGGTCCTCGGCGGTGCTCGGAGACCCCAACGCCGGGGCGTAGTCCCACAACAGGTCGGGGCGGTTGACCATCAGCGCGGCGGAGGTGAAGCAGAGCGACGCGAGCTCCTCACAAGTGCGGCGGGAGCGCTGGATCGCGAGGGACTCGTCGGCGAGCTCCTCGGCAACGAGCTGGACGTTCTGCAGGTAGTCGCTGGCCACCGATCCGGTGGGGAGCAGCGCGGGCACACCGGCGCCGACGAGGTCCTCCTGCGCGATGAGCTGCGCGCTGCAGGCGAGGATGGGGTCCGGCAGCGCTCCGATGGTCGCCGCGGAGCCCCGGGGCGCGCGCTCGTCGTCGAACTCGTAGCGCCGCTCGTCCCTCGGTCTGGCGGCGAAGAACGCGCCGCCCCAGGCGTCTTCGTCGCCGCCCGTGGGCTCGGTGATGCCGCAATCCTCCCCCAAGGCCGCGTCCGAGGTGTCCATCGCCCAGGAGCCCCGGGCCTGGTGCAGCCAGTCGCGGGCCGACCCGGGGCTCCAGCGTGCGTCCAGCCGGCGGTGGCTCAGCCAGCGGTTCTTCTTCAGATCGTCCGAATCGCTGAAGATCGTCTCTTCGAAGGAGGTGCGAGGGATCGGCAGGGTGCGGTCGTGGCAGAGACGCTCGGGGGCCCGGGGATCGACCCGGCCGGTGATGCAGAAGGCCAGGTCTTCGTCCCGTGTCTCCCAGGCAGGCGGCGTGTCGACGAGGTGGAAATAGCCTGCGCAGACCTGCCCGCACAGCCCCCGCATGCTCGGCTCCTCCAAGCCGGCGACCGGATGCACGGAGCGGTAGCTGGCCAGCTCCTCCTGCACCAGGGCCGTGCAGGCCATCGCGCCGGGGTCCCCTTCGTTCCCGGGCGTCAACGCCCCGGCCAGGAGCGCGTGCAGGCCGAGCTGGCTCTTCACACCGAAGGCGCCCAGGGGATCCTGGGGCAAGGCGCTGGGCTCCAGGTCGCGCGGCGTCATCAAGCGTGCGTCCGTCGCCAAGGCCTCCGTGGGCCGGACGATGCTGCGGTGGCGGCTCCGCTCGGAGTGCGCGTAGCAGGACCACTCCGGCGGCAGGGTCTGGTCGCCGTCGGGGAAGCGGGAGCGCGCGTAGGTGGCGTAGGGGAAGCGTCCGCTCAGATCGTCGCCCACCCACAAGCGGTC
>CALCXL010000953.1 GCA_937907595.1 uncultured Pseudomonadota bacterium | reverse complement strand
GTCGGAGCTGTCGTCGTCGTCCACGGCGTCGTCGTCGTCGGCGGCGGCGCTGTCGTCGTCGTCCACGGCGTCGTCGTCGTCGGTCCCCGAGTCGTCGTCGTCCGCGTCGCCGCAGGAGCGGGAGAGCACGCAGCCGGGGTCGTCGCAGTCGATCAGCCCGTCGCTGTCGTTGTCCGAGCCGTCCCAGCAGTCGGTGTCCTCGTCACCTTCCCACTGCACCCCACCGGTGGGGGGGCACCCCAGCAACCAGACCGACGCCAAAGCCATCAACAACCGTCGCATGCACCACCTCCGAGGACCGATCATCCCGGGGATCGAGCCTCGGCGCCAGGGGACAGGACGGCCCGATCGCGGGATCGCCTCCCAGCGGGCCCCTCACTGCGTCGATTACTTGACGGTCTTGCTGAACTTCTTGTGCAGCTTCTCGGCCTTCTTGCCCAGGGCACCCGGCGCCTTCTCGGCGACGCGCTGCAGCTGGTCCAGGTTGGTCTTGTCGCCGCGGCCGGCGCCCAGGCGCATCTCCAGGCCCTCGATCAGGTGCTCGATCGTGTCCTTGTTGCCCCGTCCAGGATGGTGTCGACGTGGCCGTCCAGCCCTGCGACCCCGGCCGCGCCCAGCCCGCGCGCGGCGAGGTTGGCGGCGTCCTGATCGTCGCCGTCCAGGGAGAGGAAGCCGGCCAGGGTGGGCGCCCAGGCCTCCTGGTTGGCGTTGCCCTCCACGAAGAGGCGCTGGATGTACTCGGCGGCGTCCTTGCGGGTGTCCGCGTCGCCGGCCTCGATGATGTGGGCCACCGCGGCGATGTGGTGCTCGGCCGGGGCCTTCGTGGCGCCCCACCAGGCGGTCTCCTTCCAGTAGGGCACGCCCATGGTGGAGGTCATCTGGCCTTCGCTGTGGTGGCCGATGAGCACGCCCAGCGCGTCCTTGCGGGCGTCCGCGCTGTCCACCGAGGAGACGGACTTCGACTCCTCCGCGGTCAGCTGGATCATCTTGGGCTCCATGGCGTCCAGGATCTCCTCGTTGATCTTGGCGTCGCCGCGCAGCAGGAGCGCGCGGCCGGCCGAGGCGTAGGGGTCCACGCCCGAGGCGAAGAAGAGCGCGCCGATGTCGGCCCAGTCGGGGGACTCGAAGCCGGCTCCGCCCGCATTCATGTGCTCCAGGATCGCGTCGCAGCCGCCGGTGCCGACGTCGATCAGCTCCTTCCAGGCCTTGCGGGTGTTCTTGCCCCCCAATTCGGGCTGCCACTTGTCCATGACCTTGGCGGCCTTCTTGTTCATGCCCTTGCACTTGCCGTCGTCGGTCTCGTGGGTGCCGATGACGCCCCACTGGGCCGAGGCGATGGAGGGGACGGCGAGCAAGCTCGCGATGAGAAGGGAACGAAGGACGATCATGGGAGCTCCGATTTTGGGTGGCCCGAACCGACCCTGCTGGCCGGCCTTGGTGGCGAATGAATCCAGCGAGGAGCGTGCCAGGACGGCCTCGCGGGCGGAATCCTAGCGATTCCGAACGGTCCTCGCCCCCTAGAGACCGGGGGGCCGGGCCGGAAGGGTCGACGCGTGCTGGGCCGGGGGGCGAGGGGTCGGCGACCGCCTGGAGCGCCGACCCCTCAGGATCCGCCGATGCGCACCGCGATCGACACCCCCGCCCGGAAGTGGAAGTACGACTCCAGGAAGCCGATCTGCAGCTCCGGCTGCAGTTCCAGGGGCGCCGGCCCCAGCTTGAAGGCGCCGCCGATCACGGCCGACGCGCCGGGCAGCAGCCAGAAGCCGCCGTCGTCGGCCACGTTGATCGAGAAGGTGGCCACCCCGCCCACCCGCAGCGCCACGTCGTCGCCCACCCGGGCCACCAGGCCCACGCCCCAGGGCACCAACGCCGAGCGCTCGGGGGAGGCCACGCCCTCGTGGGAGGGACCCACGCTGAGCCTCACGAAGGCCAGCAGACGCAGCGGCCCCACCAGGGCCAGGGAGCCCTGCAGGCCCAGCCCGCCGTAGTGGTAGGGCCCGTCGTCGGCCAGCAGCTCGTACTGCCCGCCCAGGGCGACGGTGAGGCGCGCAGCGGTGGGCTTGGGCGGCGGGGCCGGCGCGCCCGTACCCAGGCGACGCAGGCGGCGGTGCGCGTCCTGCACCAGCTGCGGGAGCTGGCTCTGGTTCTCCGGCGAGCCCACGAACTCGGTGAGGTCGGTGGTGGCCCGGGCCTCCTGGTTGGTGCACTCGAAGAGCACGCCGCGCCAGTAGAGCAGGAAGGGGGCGCGGGTCTCGTCGTAGGCACGGGAGACCTCGTCCAGCACCGGGGCCACGGCCACCAGGGCGCCGGTCGCGCCGGACGTGCGGTCCTGGGCCATGTCGGCGCAGTGCTTGTCGCGGACCTCGGTGGCCCGGACAGCGGCGTCTTCGGCCGGGCCGGCCCACGCGGGGGCGGCGACGAGGATCAGGACCAGGGCCAACCAGCGCATCCCGCGCAGCCTACCCCGGTTGGGCTCGGCGATCGGGGCGGGGCGATTCGGCGCGATGACCGCTGCCCCTGATCACCCCTGCCCCCGGGACCATCGGCAGCCCCCGGGACCATCCACCGCCCGCGAACCGCTCCAGGGCCTCCCGCCGCACGAGCGCCCTCCCCCGCCGCTCCGCTACCCTCCGGAACGACTCCATGCGTCGCCTCCTGCCGATCCTCGCCCTCGCCCTCGCCTCCTGCCTGCCGGGCGATCTGGCGACGACGGCGCTGCCCCTGCTCTCCAACTCCGCCGACCAGGAGATCGACACGTCGGCGGACAGCGCCACCGATCTGGCCTTCGGCGACCTCAACAACGACGGCTGGCTGGACCTCTACGTGGGTCGGCTGGGCGACGACACCGTCTACCTCAACGACGGCACCGGGACCCTGTCCGCCACCCCGGCCTGGACCTCGCCCTTCTCCTCGGAGGACACCTACGCCGTGGCCCTGGGCGACTGGGACGGGGACCGCCGCCTGGACGTGGCGATCGGAGGCCAACAGGACCCCAACGGCAACGCCATGCGGGTCCTGGAGAACACCGGCGGCAGCGGCATCTTCCCCACCAGCAGCACCACCTCGGCCTGGTCCAGCGGCTTCTCCCTGGGCACGGCGGACCTGGAGTGGGGGGACGTGGACGGCGACGGCGACCTGGATCTGGCGATGTCGGGCACCACCACCGGCGGGCAGCTGTACCGCAACGACGGAGCCACCTTCGTCGACCTCTACGGCCTGCCGAGCAGCGGCGGCGCCCTGGCCTGGGCCGACGTCGATCGGAGCGGCGGCGCGGACCTCTACTACGGGATCGCCGCGCAGCCCGACATCGTCTACATGAGCACCGGCAGCAACCTGGATGTGCCGCTGCCCTTCGTCTGGACGCCCACCAGCAACGCCACGCCGACCCGCGCGCAGTGGGGCTCCTTCAACGGGGACGACACCCTGGACCTGGCCGTCGCCACCGACAGCTCCGACCCGATCCAGACCTACCTGGGCATCACCAACGCCCCGTACGTCTCCGCCAGCCCCAATTGGGACTCCGGCGACAGCGAGCAGAACGGCGGCGTCGCCTGGCTCGACGGCAACGGCGACCACGAGCTCGACCTCTACGCCGCGCGCTACGGCGAGCCCGACGCCGGCTGGAACAACAGCGGCAACGCCACCACCTACCTCAGCGGGGGCGCCGACTGGACCACGGACGACAACAGCGAGAGCTCCGCCCTGGCCGTGGGCGACGTCGACAACGACGGCGACATGGACCTGGCCATCGCCCTGGTCGACGGCACGATCCGCATCCACCACAACGAGGGCGTCGGCATGGCCTACAACGCCGCGCTCAGCTCGACCGGGGACGGGGCGGGGGCGGTGGACGCCGCCGACTTCGACGGGGACGGCCACATCGACCTGCTCTTCGCCGGGCACGCCAGCGGCACCCCCAACGGCGTGGGCCCGGTGGTCGTGGTGCGGAACCAGGGCTCCAGCAGCGGCCCGGTGATCTTCTGGAGCCAGCCGGCGGGCGAGCGGGGCGTCAGCACGGACGTCGCCTGGGCCGACTTCAACGGCGACGACCGCCTGGACTTCGTGTCCACCACCTACCTGGGCAACAACCGCGTCTACCTCCAGAACGCGGCCGGCACGGACTTCCAGCTGGCCTGGAGCAGCCCCAACACCAAGGCCACCCTCGGCGTGGCGGTGGGGGACCTGGACCGCGACGGCGACATCGACCTGGTCTTCGCCAACGGAGCCAACCAGGCCAACGAGGTCTACGTCAACACCGGCAACGCCAGCTTCAACCTCATCGCCTTCCCCGAGTCCAGCGACAGCAGCCTGCGCGCCACCTCCACCGACGTCGACCTGGCCGACTGCGACCAGGACGGCGACCTGGACATCGCCTTCGCCAACTCCGGCACCCTCGTGACCACCAGCTCCGCGCCCAACCGGCTGTACCGGAACGACGGCGGCGCGTTCACGTCGATCTGGACCGAGGACGCCGCGCAGGTCGGGCAGACCCTGGGGCTGGCCTGGGGCGACTGGAACGGCGACGGCTTCCCGGACCTGGCCGTCGCCAACAGCGGCAACCTGGGCGGCGGCACCAGCCGGATCCACACCAACATCAGCGGCAGCCTGGAGACCACCGCCAGCTGGAGCTCGCAGAACGCCGGGGAGTCCCACGCGGTGGCCTGGGGCGACTGGGACGGCGACGGCGACCCCGACCTGGCCTTCGCGCGGCAGGGCACCTCGGCGGAGACGGCGGTCGCCCTCAACACCGGCGGCGTGGGCGGCCCCACCTTCAACGACCCCTCCCTGGGCCACGCCTGGGAGTCGGTGCACTGGGAGGACTCCAACGACCTGGTCTGGGTGGACCTGGACCGCGACGGCGACCTGGACCTGGTGGTGGCCAACGACGCCTCGCCCACCGCCCGCTACTACCGCAACCCCCGCACCAACCTCGAGCGGCCCCTGGCGGACAACCCCGTGCGCGGGCGGGTGACCTCCGCCGACGAGGCCACCGGCTGGCTCCGCAGCACCGGCCGCCCGAACGTGCACACCGGCACCGCCATGGACCTGGAGGTGGTGCTGACGGACCTGGAGTCCGGCGCCGTGGGGGAGGCCCACATCGAGTACGCGACCTCCGGCGACGCCTGGTCCACCGCCGTCGTCAGCCCGCCGCTGACCACCTGCCCCACCAGCCCCGAGGGCCTGGCCTGCAGCGTCACCTGGACCCACGGCGGCATCGTGGCCACCGACACCCTGCGCCTGCGCCTGGTCCTGGACGTGGAGATCCCCCGTCTGGCCTCCCGCAGCGTGCGCTGGGGTCGATGGCACGGCCCCCCCAGCGGCCCCCTGCGCGCCTACCCCTGCTGGCCCTACGACGTCGACGGCGACGGCCAGGCCACCTGCGAAGGCGACTGCGACGACGCCGACCCCGCCGCCTTCGCCGGAAACCCCGAGGTCTGCGACGGGATCGACAACGACTGCGACGGCAACGTGGCCCTGGGCGAGTCCGACGCGGACGGGGACGGCGACGCCGCCTGCGAAGGCGACTGCGACGACACCGACCCCCTGATCCACGTGGGCGCGGCGGAGGTCTGCGACAACGTCGACAACGACTGCGACGGCCTGGTCGACGACGACGACCCCGACGCCAGCCCCCTGGTCAACTTCTACCCGGACGGCGACGGCGACCTCTGGGGCGACCTCTTCGGCACCCCCACCCCCGCGTGCTTCAACCCCGGCGGCCTGGCGCAGAACAACGGCGACTGCGTGGACAACGACCCCGCCATCAACCCCTCAGCCACCGAGGTCTGCGACGGCGACGACAACGACTGCGACGGCACCATCGACGAGGGCGGGGTCTGCGGGGACGACGACGACGCGGCCGACGACGACGACTCGGCCGACGACGACGACTCGGCCGACGACGACGACTC
>CALCXL010000952.1 GCA_937907595.1 uncultured Pseudomonadota bacterium | reverse complement strand
CTTCTCCACCACGGTGATGAAGACGATCACGCCCTCCTCGGTGGCCTCCGCCTCGATCTTCACGTCGCGGAAGTAGCGCAGGCGGTAGATGTCCTTGAGGGCCTGGGCGGTGGCCTCGGTGCGCAGCAGGTCGCCGACGCGGAGCTTGATGTTGTCGAGGATCGCTTCCGTCTCGACCTTCTCGATCCCCTGCACCTTGATGTCCAGGATCCGCTGCCCCAACAACGTCGTGGCCGCCTGCCCCGCCCCCGGGAGGGCCAGCGCGAGCAGCAGGATCAGCAGCGGGAGCCGACGCGAGGTCATTCCTGAGGGGGTCCTTCGAGCACCGCCTTGCCCTGGATGCGCAAGAGGCGCGGCATTCTGCCAGCAAGATCGAGGTTGTGGGTTGCGACGAGCAAGGTCGTGCCGAGCTCCTGGTTCAACTCGAGCAGCAGATCGTGGATCGACTCCCCCGTGGCGGGGTCCAGGTTGCCGGTGGGCTCGTCCGCCAGCACCAGCCGGGGACCGAGCACCAGGGCGCGCGCCAGGGCCACCCGCTGCTGTTCGCCGCCGCTCAGCTCGCCCGGGGCGTGGGCCATGCGGTGGGCCAGCCCCACCCGCTCGAGCAGCGCCTGCGCACGCTCGCGCGCGACCGTCATGGGCTCCCCCGCGATGATCCCCGGCATCATCACGTTCTCCGTCGCCGTGAACTCGGGGAGCAGGTGGTGGAACTGGAACACGAAGCCGATGTGGCGGTTGCGGAAGACCTCCTGCAGCTCCTGCCGCGCGCACAGCAGCTCCTGGCCGTCGTAGAAGATCCGGCCCGACGTCGGCTGATCGAGCAGGCCCAGCAGCTGCAGCATCGTGCTCTTGCCGCTGCCGGACTGACCCACCAGCGCCGTGACGCTGCCCGCCTCCAGCTCCAGATCGATGCCCTCCAGGACGTCGATGTCCCGGCCGTGCAGTCGGTAGGTCTTGGTGACGCCCCGCAGCTCGATGCGCAGGCCCGTGGACTCAGGCATCGCGCAGGCCTTCGACGGGGTCGACCGAGCTGCCGGTCCACGACGGGAACAGGGTGGCCAGGAACGCGATGCCCACCGCGAGGAGCGCCACCACGGCGGTCAGCCCCAGGGACAGCTCCACCGGGAGGGTGTCCACGTAGTAGACGTCGCTCTCCAGCTTGATGAACTGCCAGCGGTCCAGGGCCATGCAGGTGGCGACTCCGCCCACCAGGCCCAGCGTGGTGCCGATGAAGCCCACCAGCAGGCCGTCGACCATGAACAGCTTCATGAGGTCCAGGCGGCCCGCGCCCATGGCCTTCATGATCGCGATCTCCCGCCGCTTCTCGATCACCAGCATGATCAGGGTGGAGAAGATGTTCATGGCGGCCACGCCGACGATGAACAGCAGGATGATCCCCATCACGTACTTCTCCAGCCGGAGCGCCGCGAAGAGGGGTTCGTTCATCTTCTGCCAGTCGCGCGTCCAGTAGGGGTACTGCAGCTTCGCGCCGATGCGGCCGGCGATGTCCGGGGCGTCGTAGATGTCGTCGACCACGACCTCCAGGCCCGTTACCGCTCCATCCAGCTTCATGATTCTGCTGGCAGTTCCAAGACTTGCGTACGAAAACTTCGTGTCGTACTCGTACATTCCGGAGTGGAAGATCCCCACCACTTCGAAGGGGAACACGCGGGTCTGCAGGGTGCCCATGGGGCCCGGCTCGGCGCTGGGCGAGACGGCGTGCACGGTGTCCCCCACGGTCACGCGCAGGGTGGCCGCCATCTCCTGCCCGATGACGATGCCGGGCACGTCCGGGGCGGAGGAGTCCTCGGCGTCGATCAGCCGCCTCGAGAGGCCGCGCGGATCGTCCAGGCCCTCGATGATCGCCTGCGCGTCGGCGGGATCCTCGATGCGACCCCGCGGGCCCTGGACCATGTTCCGGGCCAGGTCCGTCACGCTGGAGACCGTGGGGGCGTGGATGCCCTTGAAGATGGCGCCGATGGCCGTGTGCTTGCTGCGGAGCATGAACTCCGAGTAGACGAAGGGGGTGACGCCGGCCACGCCGTCCATCTCCGAGACGATGCCGGTGACGCGCTCCCAGTCCTCGATGCGGTTGGCGTAGCTGAGCACCACGACGTGGGAGTTGGCCCCCAGGATCTTGTCCTGCAGGTCCTTCTCGAAGCCCGCCATCACGGACAGCACCACCACGAGGGTCCAGACGCCGAGCATGACGCCGACCACGGCCAGGGCGGTCACCAGGGTGAGGCCGGCGCTGGTCTTGCGGCCGCGCAGGTAGCGCAGGGCCACGAAGGTCTGGAAGCGGCCGGCGCCGGTCCGCGCCGGGGCGGGATCGAACCACGCGCCGATGGTGGGGCCGCCCAGGTTGATGATGAGGCGCCAGAGCACCCACAGCACCGCAGCGACCGCGAACCAGAGGGGCGCGGTGACCAGCAGGAGGGTGCCCACGAGCAGACGCAGGGGCAGCGGGCTGGCCACGCGCTTGAGCAGCAGGCCCTCGGGCAGCCCGCCCAGCCAACGGACGAAGGAGAAGAGGGTCTCCAGCGTGATCAGGACGGGAAAGAGGGCGATCGACAGCGCGTAGAAGAGCGGGCGCAGGGCCCGAGGGGGCTCGATCGCGCGCCCGGTCCAGGACTCCCACAGGAAGAGCAGCCCGTGGCCGCTCAGGCGCCCCAGACCCCAGACCCCGGCCGCGACCAGGAACAGCAGCCCCAGCGCCGGGCCCGCGGCCAAGCACCAGATCGGCGCCGCCCAGGGGCCCAGGAGCCCGCACACGGTCGGCAGCAGCAGCAGCCCAGGCAGCAGCAGCGATTCCATCGATTCCCCGGGGGCTCCCCAGCCAGGATCTGGCGGGGACGCGCGAACGTAGAGCAACGCCTCAGGGGGGTCAAACCTTCCCCGGCATCGTCGATCGGGGCGCAGGGGCCCGAACGGGCGGAACTACTCCGGGTCGCAGGGCCCGTCGCAGGTGGAGACGACCTGGCCGTCGGGCCGGAGGAAGGCGTCGATCTGCTCCATGGCCACGCTCAAGTTGCGCTGATCGTTGTGGGCGTTGTTCACCTCCTCGGGGAGGTCGTTGCTCTCCGGAGGCGGCGTGGACTGCAGGTCGAAGTAGACGGCGGCGCTGTCCAGGGGCCCCTCCTGCTCGGGCACGCCCCAGATGGAGGCGGGGCTGGGCGACAGCAGGGGGATGCCCAGG
>CALCXL010000951.1 GCA_937907595.1 uncultured Pseudomonadota bacterium | reverse complement strand
CTCCCGCTTCGGTCTTCGGGGCCTCGGCAGCCGTTCGCTCGACGACCGCGTCCGTCACCCGCAGCGGCACAAACTTCGGGCGAACGCTGTGCGGCCCGGCCACCCACCGCCCGTCGGCCACCAGGAGGTGCAGGTGCACACGGTGGGGGCCGGCCTGGCCCCCACCCTCCGGGCCCTCGCGCTTCGCGCAACGGCGACCTCCGGCATCCTGCCTCCGGTAGGAGGTTGAGGGCCGAGCCGAAGCGCTGCACCGCTGTCACCGCCGCCAGGTCCCCGCCGCGACCGCCGCGGCCCCGAAGCTCCCGCCGGAGCTCGGCCCGCACCGCCCCGATGAATCGATCCAACACCGCGACATCGAGGAGCTCACGACCGCCGGGAGCGATACATGGATCGACAGGGTCGCCTTCTGGAGACCGCTGCCAGGCGGGCGGTGGGCTCCATCGCCTGCCTCGCCGCCGAACACGACGAAGGCCCCGGGGTTCGCTCCGGAGCCTTCGTCGTTGGGGGGCCGCATCACCCAGGACTTGACAGCGGGCAGCAGGGACTCGGAAACGCGGCGGGACGGAACCACGGAGCAGCGCCTGCGCGAGCCTGGATGGGGTCGGCCCTGGGAGTCGACCCGGATGGGACCGGTCGGTTCGCACTCCCCCCTCGAGAGCCAGCCCCTCCACCCGCTGGTTCGGGAGGCTCGGGCGGCCAGAGGCCGTGCTGTTGTCCGCGACTCCAATCCGGCCGGGGAACTCCGCGCTTCCCAGGATTCGGCGCTTCAGCGTCCTTGCCTGGCTGGGATCGGGCTTCGGCTCAGGTTGGCGCGATCCCCCTGGCCTTCGTCGTCGGGGGAGCTGCCGACGGCTCGGGTGGGGGGTGACGGTGGGGCTCGCCTCTCGTCGTGCAGGGCGCGGCGGGTCCGGCGTGGTGGCTCAGCGCTCCCGGGTCAGGAGCCGCTTCGCCCCGGCCGCCGCGGCGCTGAGCACGGCCCGTCGGGAGCGGGGCTCCCGGAGCACGCGACGGCTCAGCCGGACGATGACCCGCGGGCGCCCCCAGAAGCGCAGCTGGAGCATGCGCTGGGCGTCCAGGGCCTCGCCCTCGCTCAGGGCCCCGTTGTCGAAGACCGCGCTGCGCAGGAAGCTGTAGCGGGACCAGTCGGTGGTGCGCAGGGCCCCGTCGCGGACCGCCTCCTCGTAGAGCCGCGTGCCGGGGTAGGGCGTGCACACGCTGACCTGCAGCTGGTCGGGGTCGAGGCGCCGGAGCAGGCGCCAGGTCGCCCTCACCCCCGCCCGGTCCTCCCCGGGGGCGTTCACCATGGCCAAGGCCATCGTCTCCAGGCCCGCTTCGTGGGCCGCGTCGAAGGCCCGCACGATCTGCTCCCGGGTCACGCGCTTGCGGAGGGTGCGCAGGCCCTGGCGGGTTCCGCACTCGATGCCCAGCTCCACCCGCCGGCAGCCCGCGCGGCGCAGCGCCCCCAGGAGCTCGTCGTCGACCCGGTCCACGCGGGTCAGGCATTGCCACCCGATGCGCTCGGGCAGGCCCCGAGCCACGAAGGCGTCGCAGAGATCGACGACCCAGCGCGCGTCCCAGGTGAAGGTGTCGTCCACGAAGTTGACCCAATCTGCGCCGTCGTCGGCCAGGGCCCGGACCTCGTCGGCCACCGCCTCGGGGGAGCGGCGTCGCACCCGCGGGCCGAACATGCCGGGCACAGCGCAGTAGGAGCACGGCGCCGGGCAGCCCCGGGTGGCCACCACCGTCTGGGCGTGCAGGCTGTCGGGCGAGCGGTACCGCCCCGAGGGCAGCAGGTGGCGGGCGGGGAGGGGCAGGGAGTCCACATCGGGGGGCGCCGGGGCCGGACCAGTCCCCCGAACCTCCTCGTGCTGGAAGAAGGCGAGCCCGGGAAGCTCCTCGGGGGCGCGGCCGCCCCGCAGGGCCTGGATCAGGGCGACGATGCGGCCCTCCGCCTCGCCAGCCACGGCGACATCGAAGACCGGGAAGTCCCGGAGGGTCTGCTCGGTCATGGCGGACGGGTGGGGGCCCCCCACGGCCAGGGGCCCGGCGTAGCCGCAGCGGCGCAGCTCCCTCGCGATGGCGGCGCAGCGTCCGAGGGTGGGGGTGCTCGCGGTGAAGCCCACGAAGGTGGGGCGCAGGGCCAGGATGCGGGCGGCGGCCGGCGCGGGCCCCAGGCCCTCGGCGTTGGCGTCGAGCAGCGCGACCGGCTCGCCCGCGGCCTCGAGCGCCGCCGCGAGGTAGGCGATGCCCATGGGCGGACCCACCGTGGTCTGGGCAATGGAGGCGACTCCATCCTGGTAGCTGGGCACGGCGAGGACGGTGGTCACGCCCCCATCTTGGCGCCTCGGGGGCGGGCGCGTCGAGGCGGTCGCGATGGCGCTCTCGCTGGGTGTCGGCCATGATCGCCCGATGGAGGACGTCCTCGACGCCAGTCATCCCGGATCTGCGGACCCCACCCTGAAGCCGGACGAGGTCGCCCTGATGTTCAGCGGCGGCCTCGACAGCACGGCCACCGCCCTCGCCCTCTCCCGCACCCACGAGCGGGTGCACCTGGTCACCTACCGCAACGGCTACGGGCACCTGAAGCTCGACCGGGCCCGCGCCCGGTACGAGGACCTCGTGCGATCGGCGGGGCCGAACTTCACCTGGACGCTGATCTCGACCCGCCCCCTCTTCGAGGAGCTGCTGCTCAAGTCGCTGGCCGCCGACTACCGGGCGGTGCGCTCGGGCTTCGTGTGGTGCCTGGGCTGCAAGCTGGCCATGCACGCCCGCTCGGCGTGGTTTTGCCTGGAGAACGGCCTGCCCCGCATGACCGACGGCGCGAACGGCGAGACGGACGAGATGGTGGAGCAGTCGCTGCTGTCCCTGAGCCTGATCCGCTTCTTCTACGAGGACCTGAGCGTCGAGTACGGCGCGCCGGTCTACGACGCGACCCGGGACGAGTCCCGCGCTGACCTCCGCCGACGGGGCGTGCGGACGGGCCTGACGGTGCTCGGGCGTCAGCTCGGCGTGCAGCCCACCTGCATCGCCGGCGAGCTGTACTACCTGCCCTACTTCCTGCTCAACAAGCCCGTGAAGCACGACGAGGACAAGGTCGCGGCGTTCTTCGAGGCCAAGGTCCCCCGCGCGAAGGAGTTCGTGCGCGAAGGCCTGCGCCGTCGAGGGCTGGAGCTGGACGCCCTCCTGGCCGCCCGGCCAACGGTGGCGCTGGCGCCCTGAGCACCCCCCGCCGGCCGGCCTGGGCCCTCGGCCCCGCGCTCTTGGCCGGGGGCTGGGCGGTGTTCCAGGCCCTCCCCCTGAGCGTCGGCGCGGTCCGCTGGATGACCTGGGACCACCCGATCCTGTGCCTCCTAAGTATCCATCCGCCTGCAAGATCAGGTAGTTGCGGCACTCGCATCTGCTCGAGATCCCGGTCGGAGGCCGCGAAGATCCGGGATGCTCACGTTCCCCCGGCTCTTCGTCGCGCTCGTCACAGTCATCGTCCGGATCGTCCGGGGCCTCGTCGGGGCTCGAGCAGATCTCGTCCTGGAGAACCTCGCCCTCCGCCCGCAAGTGGCTACGTTGATGCGCGAGCGGCCGCGGCCCCACGTCGATGACGCGGACCGAGGCTTCTGGGTCGCTCCTCGGCAAGCAGGGCCGGGCTGGGTTGACCGGCTCGTGATCGTCCGCCCGGAGACTGTCGTTCGGTGGCCCCGGGAGCGGTTCCTGTCAGACGACACGCAAGACGTACCCCCTGACGACACGAAGAATTGACCCCCCTCCACCAGCTGGAGGAGTGGTCCGTGCTCGTCCTGTCGGGAAGGCCGTGAAGAGGTCTCGGAGAGCCGGAAGCCGGCCTCCACAGCCGCATTCTCAACGATCTGGGGAGGTGATCGATCCGTGCAGGGACCCTCCGAGCCGTTCGGCTGGTGCGGAGAAGCCCCACGGATGGGTACTGAGGATGGACAAGGGCTCAAGGGTGTTCGCGGGGGGAAGAACGCCGGGGCGAACACGGCCACGGGCAGCAACGCCGCTCCAGAACCGCGACCGGGCACGAAACCGGGGTCCGAAGACCCTGGAATCCACAGCTCCTGACCTACCCCCCGTCGATCTCCGCAGTCGGGCTTGCCCG
>CALCXL010000950.1 GCA_937907595.1 uncultured Pseudomonadota bacterium | reverse complement strand
CCCCGAATACAGCCCCGCGAGGTGGGGCTGCCAACGGCTGGCGATCACACCCTCCAGCCCCGCCACCACGGCTTCGCGCACCCGGTCGTGGTAGCACTCGACGGTGTCGTCCAGACCGGGCCCGGTGCCCCGCACGAAGCGCCCCTGCTCGAGGGCGGCGAAGGCCTCGGTCTGCCGGTCCGTCACGCCCGCGATCCCCAGCGCAGAGCGCCGACTCACCGGCACGGCGAGCAGCGCGATCGCCTCCAACAGACTGCGCGCCGGCCCCTCCAGCTCCGCCGCCTTCTCCCGCAGCATCGCGTCCAGCCGCGCGCCGCCGCTCGCCCCCCGCCACGCGAGCTCGGTGACGAAGAAGGGGCTGCCCTCGCTCTCCTCGGCCACGGTCTGCGCCAGGGCGTCGATGGCGTCGGCCTCCACGCCGCGCTCGGTGAGGATCGCGCGGGCCAGGCGTGTGGCCTGCTCGGGGTCCAGCGGCTTCAGGTCGATGGTCTGCACCGCGTGGGCGTCCAGGTCCTGGCGCAGCCGCCGCAGCATCGGCGAGCTGTCCTCGTTCTCCACGCGGTAGCTGGCCAGCAGGAGCATCGACGGGGGATCGGGCTGGCGGGTGATCTCCAGCAGCAGCTCCCCGCTGTCCAGGTCCCCCCACTGGATGTCGTCGAGGTGCACGACCACGGTGTGGGCCTCGGCCAGCCGCGCCATCAGCTCCCGCAGGCCCGAAAAGGCGCGACGTCGCTGCTCCCGCGGGTCGGCGGCCTCGGCCGTGCGCTGCCCGCTGTCGGCGATGGCCGCGACCTGGCCCAGCACCGGAAAGAGGCGGAGGAGCTCCCGGGCGTAGCGGGGCACGAGGGGCGCGGTGGCCTCCACCGGCTGCGCTACCAGCCAGCGGGCGAGCTGGTCGACCAGCGGATCCAGCGCCTTGAAGGGCACCGAGTCGCGCTCGAAGCAGCGGGCCCGCAGGACCAGCGCGCCGTCCACGCCGCCCAGGAACGCGTCGACCAGCGCCGACTTGCCGAGCCCCGATCGCGCCCTCACGTGCACCGTGGACGCCCGGCCGGTCCGCACGTCGGCCAGGGCGGCTTGCAGCGTCGCCATCGGCCCCTCGCGCCCCAGCAGCCGGTCCTCGCGGGGCCCGACCGCCGCCCGCTCCGCCGCGACGGTGCGCCCCAGTGCGCGTAGCACGTCAGCGTCCCCCGGTCGGGCGTCGGGCTCCCGCTCCAGCAACGCCAGGCAGAGGGCCTCCAGGTCGGCTGGCACCCCGGTCACGAGTTGGGAAGGGGGGACGGGCTGCGCCGTCTGCTTGGCGCGGAACACGTCGGCGAGGGTGCCGGTGAAGGGAGGGTGGCCGCAGAGCCCCTCGTAGAGCATCGCCCCGAACGCGTACCAGTCGGCCGCGGCGCTCAGCTCCCCGCCCGCTGCCTGCTCGGGGGCCATGTAGGGCACGCTGCCGGCGATCCCATCCTCCAGGCTCACGCGATCGTCCCGCAGCTCCGCCACCAGCCCGAAGTCCAGCAGCACCGCCCGCCCCTCGGACGTGACGAGGACGTTGCTCGGCTTGACGTCGCGGTGGAGTCGGCGGGCCGCGTGCAGGGCGTGCAGGCCTTCGGCGACCTGGGCGAGCTGGTCGCGCAGGCGGACGAGGCCGGCCGGCGGCAGGGACGATGCCTCGGGGGGTGGCGGCGAGGCTCCTCCTCCCGTCGACGCGTCGGGGAGCTCCAGCGTGTCGTCGGGAGCGAGCCCCAGGGTGCGGCTGCGTCCGTCGACCCACGCCCGCCCGTCGGAGCCACCGGCGCCCCGCACGCTCTCCAGCAGATCGCAGCCGTCGAGCAGCTCCATGGTGAGGAAGGCGCCGGCGTCGTCCGCGTGCAGCTCCCGGAGCGTCACCAGGTTGCGGTGCTGGAGGTCGGCGAGGGCGCGGAACTCATTCTTGAGCAGCATCAGGTGCTGGGCGCTGGTCTCCCGCAGGACCTTGAGGGCGACCGCCTCCCCGGTGGCGCTGTCGGTCGCCTCGTAGACCACGCCCATGCCGCCGCGGCCGAGTTCGCGCCGGATCTCAAAGCGGTCGATGGTGGTGGGGGGAGCGGTCACCGTGTCGCGCAGCATACCGGCGGGCTTTCGGGCGGTCTGGGAGGGCAACGCGGACTCAGGCCGGCAGCTCACCGGCAGCTTCCAGCCAGCGCACCGTGTCCTCCAGCACCTCCCGCGGGCCTCGGCCGACGAAGCCGAGCACATCGCGGGCGCGGCTGGTGTCGAAGACCGCGCTGCGCCCCCAGGCGTCGCGGACCAGGTCGACGCTCAAGGCGGGCTCCCCGCCCCGCATCCTGGCCACCCGCTCCATCGCCCAGCCCACCGCCAGGAACAGCCAGCGGGGCCCACGCAGCACCCGGGGCCGCCGACCGGTCAGCTCGAAGACGTGCCCGATCAGCGCCTCGGCCGTGACGTTCGCTCCGCCCACCAGGTAGCGCTCGCCGGGTTCGCCGCGCTCCACGGCCAGGACGTGCGCCCGGGCCACGTCGCGCACATGCACCAGGTTCTGGGAGCCCGGCAGCACGGGTCCGCCCTTCAGCACGTCGCGCAGGAACGCGGTGGTCGGCGTGATCCGATGGTCGTGGGGGCCGAGGATCCCGGTGGGGTTGAGCACCACCACGTCGACGCCGAGCTCCCGCCCCAGGCGCAGCGCCAGCCGCTCGCTCCGCACCTTGGCGCGGATGTAGGGCAGGTGGGGGTCCTCCATGAAGTGGTCCTCCGCCAACAGCTCGTCGGCGTGCGGGGAGAAGCCGACGGTGTTGCAGGACGAGGTGTGGATCAGGCGGCGCACCCCGGCAGCGGCGGCGGCCTCCAGCACGTTGCGCGTGCCCACCATCGCCGGGACGACGATCTCGCGCTCGGAGTCCTCGGCCCACACCCGGTGCACCGCGGCGGCGTGGAAGACGACCTCGCAGCCCTGCATGGCGGCGTCCAGGCTGGCCCGGTCGAGCACGTCGCCGAAGCGCACGCGCACGTCGAGCCCGTCCAGGCCCGCCAGCCGCGACGTCACCCGCACCAGGGGCACGACGTCCCAGCCCTGCTCCAGCAGCTCGCGGACGAGGTTCGCGCCCAGGTGGCCGCTGGCTCCGGTGACGAGGGCGCGGGTCATCGCAGGATCCGCAGGTGGGCGACGGCGGCCTGCACGGCGTACCAGGTGACCACGAAGACGCTGGCGACGAGGGAGTAGAGGAAGGAACAATCGGCGGGGTCGGAGTGGCTGGGCATGGTGTCTGTCTCCCGGGTCGGCGGGTGCCGGCCTCTGCTCCGAAGACATCGCAAGGCATGTGCCAGCCTGATTGCAGATGCTTGAACGCACGACGTCGCCATGGTGGTTGGACCGGGGGCTCCCGGCGCCGACGCGTTGACTGACCACTGGACGGTTCAGTCCTGGGGTCCGACGGTCCGCGCGCGCTGCGGGCAAGGCGTGGAGCCGGGTTCCGGGCGGCCGACGTCGACGATGTCCCGATCGGCCAGCGGAGCGGCGGCCCCTGCCGCGTTCGCTTCCGCCGCGTCGGGCCCGGAGAACCACGAGGTCGCGTGTCCTTCCTGCGCGCGGGCACCGTAGGATGCCGCCGTGACTGAGGCCCCTCCCGATCGCGCCGCCTCCGCCGCGCGGCGCGCCGCTGAAAAGCGGGTCCTGCCCACCGCCCACACCGGACGGCGGTGCTCGGAACCGATCCCCGAAGAGGTGGACGTCGCCATCGTCGGCGCGGGCACCGGGGGCCTCTGCGCGGGCGCCTACCTCGCGCGCGCGGGCTTGCGCGTGGCCGTGTTCGATCAGCACTACGTCGCGGGCGGCTGCGCGACCCGCTTCGCTCGGGGCTCCGCCGGGGCCCGCTACATGTTCGACGTCGGCCTGCACTACCTGGGCGAGTGCGACCCGGGTGGAGTCTTCGAGAAGGTGCTGCAGCCGCTCGACGTGTCGATCGACTGGGCCGAGCTGCCCCGCGAGTGCATCGAGCGGCTGGTGTTCCCCGACTTCGAGTTCCGGCTCCCCGCGGAGATGGAGCTGTACCGGTCCCGGCTGCTGGAGCTGTTCCCCCAGGAGCGCCGCGGCATCGACAAGTACCTGCGCATGGTGATGCAGGTGGGGGGCATCCAGCCGAAGCTGTTCGCCACCGGCGCGAAGGTGACGGCGCCGGTGCTGTGGCACGTGTTCGTGCGCGGCCAGATGCTGATGCTGCACGAGCGCGCCACGGCGGAGAAGTTCCTGGACGGCTGCACGCGGGACCCCCGGCTGCGGGCGGTCATCCTGGGCCAGCACGGCGCCTACGGTCTGCCCCCCAGCGAGGTCAGCATCCTGCTGCACGCGGGGCTGGCCAACCACTACTTCGGCGGCGCCTGGTACCCCCGCGGGGGCGGTCAGATCCTGTCGGACAAGCTCGCGCTCGCCATCGAAGAGGCGGGCAGCTCCATCCACCTCCGGCGGGGGATCGAGCGGATCCTCATCGAAGGAGGCCGCGCGGTCGGAGTGCGCACGCTGCCCCGCGGAGGCGAGCAACACGACGTGCGCGCCCGCGTGGTGGTGTCCAACGCCGACATCAGCCGCACCCTGCTGGACCTCGTCGGGGCCGAGCACGTGCCTCGGCGGTGGCTGCGACGCCAGCAGCGCTGGGTGATGCCGTCGGCGATGTTCTCCACCTACCTGGGCGTGCGCGGCGACCTGGGGGAGCAGGGCATGACGGCGGGGAACACGCTGCAGTACGACAGCTACGACACCGATGCCTACTACAAGGCCAACCGCGGCAACCCGCGGCCGATGCCGCAGGGCTGCTACATCACCAACTCCAGCCTGAAGGACCCGGGGGGGCTCAACCACGCGCCCGACGGGCACCAGGCCGTCACGATCATGTCGATGCTGCCGGCCGAGCCGACCGCCTGGGGCATCACCCCCGAGCAGATCGCCGACGGAAGCTACCGCCGGGTCCTGGCCTACCAGGAGCGCAAGCGCGCGATCGAGGACGACCTGATCGGCCGATTCGACACGCTGTACCCCGGAACGGCCGCCGCGATCACCTTCCGCGAGTCCTCCACCCCGGCGTCGCAGAGCCGCTACACCTGGGCCGAGGGCGGCACCGGCTACGGGATCGCGGGCATCCCAAAGCAGTTCCAGAAGGCGCGCCCGGACGTGCAGTCGCCGATCCCGGACCTGTACTGGTGTGGAGCGTCGACCCGAACGGGTCACGGGATCATCGGGGCGCTGCTGTCGGGCCGAATCGCCAGCCAGCGCGCGGCGAAGCGCCTGGGGGTCACGGCGATCGGGTGATGGGGAGGTGAGCTCCGCTGGGGACGACGCCGTCTCCGACGTGCAGTCGCTCGGGTCCCGCTCACCACGCACCCGGTCCCGCCTCGAGACGTCGTGATGGACCTCCTTCGCGCCCGACATCACCGAGGGTCGTCGACCACCCTGAGCAGCCGCAAGGCGTTGAAGACCACCAGCAACGATGCGCCCATGTCCGCGGCGATGGCTCCCCACAACGACGCCACCCCGGCGAACGTCAAGACGACGAAGAGGGCCTTCACGGCCAGCGCGAAGACCGTGTTCTGGCGGATGATCGACAGGGTCCGGCGCGAGTGCCCGATCAGCCAGGCCAGCTTGCCCAGGTCGTCCCCCATGAGGGCGATGTCTGCGGTCTCGATCGCCACGTCGGTGCCCGCAGCGCCCATCGCGATGCCGAGGCTCGCCAGGGCGCCAGGCCTGAGCGGGCGGCCCACACCTCGGTCTTCAAGTCGTCGGGCCGGCAACCGCCTTCATGGTCGCGCTCGCCACCGTGAGGGTGGGAGTCGTCCTGTTGCTCGCTCATGCCGACTCCGGCTCCGGCTCAGCCTCCGCCCCGGAGCGATCAAACCACGGATAGACGACCGGCAGCACCAACATGGTCAGCAGCGTCGACGTCACCAGCCCGCCGATCACGACGGTCGCCAGGGGTCGCTGGACCTCGGCGCCCGCGGACGTGGCCAAGGCCATGGGCAGGAAGCCCAGGGCGGCCACCATGGCGGTCATCAGCACGGGGCGCAGTCGGATGGCTGCAGCGTCCGCCGCCGCCTCGGCCGGGCCCAGCCCCTCGGCCCGCCGCTGCACGATGTACGACACCAGGACCACGCCGTTGAGCACCGCGACGCCGAAGAGCGCGATGAAGCCGACGCCCGCGGAGATCGACAGCGGGTAGCCGCGCAGCGCCAGGGCGACCAGCCCGCCCGTCGTCGCCATCGGGACGTTCAGGAAGATGAGGGAGGCCAACCGGCCGCTGCCGAAGGCCTGGAACAGCAGGACGAAGATCAGCCCGAGCGAGAGGGGCACCAGGACCGCCAAGCGCTCCGACGCGGCCTGCAGGTTCTCGAACTGGCCCCCCCACGCCACCCGCCAGCCGGGCGGGAGCTTGACCTCCCGCTCGACGGCTTCCTGCGCGTCGGCGACGAAGGACGCCAGGTCTCGCCCGCGGACGTTGGCCTCGACGTTGATCCGTCGGCTGATCGCCTCCCGGCTGATCTGGGCGGGGCCGTCTTCGATGACGATGTCGGCCAGCTGACCCAGCGGCACCATCCCACGACCGCCGGCCGACGGCGGCAGCGCGACCCGCAGGTCCGCCACCTGATCGGGGTCCTGACGGACGCTCTCGTCGAAGCGGACCAGCAGCGGAAAGCGCTTCTGGCCTTCGACCACGCTGCCGACCTCGATGCCGCCCACGGCCTGCACCACCTGCAGCACGTCGTCCACGTTCAACCCGTACCGCGCGATCTTCTGGCGGTCGATCTTCACCCGCTGGAGCGGCAGCCCGACCGTCTGCTCGGCCTTCACCTCCGAGGCGCCAGGGACCCGGGCCACCACCGCGGCGATCGAGTCCGCGACCTCCTTCAGCTGGAGGATGTCGTCCCCATAGACGTGGATGGCGACCGCCGACCGCACGCCCGCGATCAGCTCCGCCACGCGCAGCTCGATGGGCTGGCTGTAGCTGAACATCGCGCCCGGCACGGACTTCGTCAGCTCTGCGTCCATGGCGGCCAGGAGCTCGGCCTTGCTGTCGAATCGCCAGGTGTCCGGGGGGTGGAGCATGACGAAGGTGTCCGAGATCTCGACGCCCATCGGGTCGGTCGCGATCTCCGCCCGCCCCGTGCGCGAGACGACGGTGTCGACCTCGGGAAACCGCTCCTTGAGCACCCGCTCCGCCTGGCCGGAGATCCGGTTGCTCTCCGCCAGCGACACCGAGGGCAGCCGCCAGATCTGCATCGCGATGGCGCCCTCATCCAGGCTTGGGATGAACTCCGCCCCGAGGAAGGGGATCAGGCCCAGGCTCGCCACGAAGCCGACCATCGCGGCGGCGAAGGTCGTGCGCGGGGTGCGCCGGGCACGCTCGAACAGGGGCCTCCAGGTGCGCCGGGCGATCACGAAGAGCCAGGGCTCCTTCTCCGAGACGCGGGTGAGGAGGAAGCTCGCCAGGACCGGCATCAGGGTGAGCGCGCAGACGAGGGAGCCGGCGAGCGCCGAAACGACAGTCAGCGCCATCGGCCGGAACATCTTGCCCTCCACGCCGGTGAGCGCGAGCAGGGGCAGGTACACGAGGATGATGATCCCGACCGCGAACGCCACGGGGCGGGCAACCTCGGCGGCAGACCTGCGCACCGCGGCCAGGCGGTCCTCCCGGCTGACGGGCCGCTCGTGATGCAGCACCCGGACGATGTTCTCGATCATCACGACCGAGCCGTCGACGATCAGCCCGAAGTCGATGGCCCCCAGGCTCATCAGGTTGCCCGACAGGCCCAGCGCCTTCATGCAGACGAACGCCACCAGCATCGACAGAGGGATCGCGGACGCCACGATCAGGCCGCCGCGCAGGTTGCCCAGGAACAGGAGCAGCACCAACACGACGAGCAGGCCGCCCTCCAGCAGGTTCTTCTCCACCGTGTGGATCGTCCGCTGGATGAGCTCGGTCCGGTCGTAGAAGGTGTCGATGGTGACGCCCTCAGGCAGCGTCTTGGCGATCTCAGCCGTCGCCGCCTTCACGTCCTGCACCACCGTCCGTGAGTTCGCGCCCATCAGCATCATGACGATGCCGACCACCGCCTCCCCCCGGCCATCGCGCGTGACCGCCCCTTGCCGAATGACCGGGGCGAACTCCACGCGGGCCACGTCGCGCACGCGAACCGGGGTTCCCGCCTCGTCTCGACTCAGGACGACGTCCCGGAGGTCGTCGGGGGTCTGCACCAGCCCTTCACCCCGCACCAGGTACTGCTCGCCCCCGCGGGTGAGATAGCCGCCGCCCACGTTGCGGTTGTTGGCCTGCAGCGCCTCGACGATGTCCCCCACCGACAGCGCGTTCGCCACGAGTCGGTCCGGGTCGACGGTGACCTGCCAGGCCTTCCACTCCCCGCCGAAGGAGTTGACCTCGACGATCCCGGGGACGGCGCGCAGGCGGGTGGCGACGGTCCAGTCCAGCAGGGTTCGGAGCTCCATGGGGCTCCAGCACGCCGCCGTGTCCGGTCCGCCGGGCGCGCACGCTGGCTCTCCCTTCACCTCGAACTGGTAGATCTCGCCCAGGCCGCTCGAGATCGGCCCCATCTCCGGCTCTCCGTAGCCCTCCGGGATGGACCCGCGGGCCACGACGAGCCGCTCCGCGACCTGCTGGCGTGCCCAGTAGATGTCCGCGGTCTCCTCGAACACCACGGTGACCACGGACAGGCCGAACTTACTGACCGAGCGGATCTCCTCCACCCGCGGCAGGCCCGACATGGCGGTCTCCACCGGGAAGGTGATGAAGGTCTCGACCTCCTCCGGCGCGAGGCCGGGCGAGTTGGTCAGCACCTGGACCTGCACGTTCGTCACGTCGGGCACGGCGTCGATGGGGAGCGCGAGCATCGACCGCACGCCGACGATAAAGATCAGGAGCCAGGTCGCGAGGACCAGCAAGCGGTTGTCGAGCGAGGCGTGGACGATCCGGGCAAACATGGCGACCTCAGTGGCTGTGACCGCCGCCAAGCGACTCGCGCGAGGCCTCGGTCTTGAGGACGAAGGCGCCCGCGGTGACGACACGCTCTCCGGACGTCAGGCCCGACAGGACCTCGGAGAATCCCGCGCTCTGGTGGCCCAACTCGACCGCACGCTCCTCGAAGTGGCCCGGCTCCTCCTCGACGTAGACGACGGTCCGACCGCCCCGTCGCTGGACCGCTGAGCTCGGCACCGCCAGCACGTCGGCACCTCCGACCGCGTCGTCGTGGTGGGGATCGGAGAGGCCGACCGTGACGAACATCTGCGGACGCAGCGCACCGTCCGCGTTGGCGACTTCGATGCGGGCGCGGACGGTCCGCGTGTCCGGGTCGACCGTGTCCCGCAGGTAGGTGACCTCGCCGGTCCAGCTGCGACCGGGGTAGCCGGCGGCTTCGACGGCCGCGAGGTCGCCCAGGTGCACCCTCGCCAGATCCCGCTCGTAGACGTCGATCCAGATCCAGAGCGAGGAGAGATCGGCCACCGTGAACAGCGTGTCGGCCTGGGTGACGAACTCCCCCAATTGGAGGTGTCGCTCGACCAGGGTCCCCTGGAACGGGGAGCGGAGGGGGAGCTGCCCCGGGGTGGCCGCTCCGAACTGAAGGGACGACACCTCCTGGCTGCTCAGCCCCAGCACCCGCAGGGTCTCCGCCGCCGCGGACTCCTGGGCCCTGGACTGCTGAAAGGCTGCGCGCGCCCGCAGCACCTCGGCCTGCGAGGAGATCTTCTCCGCGACCAGGGCCTCCTCCCTCGCCAGCGCGGCCTCCGTGACCTCCCGGTTCGCCCGGGCGCCCAGGAACTCTGCGCGAGCGCGACCCAGCTCGACCGAGTCGATGACCGCCACGATCTCGCCGGCGGAGAGCTTCGCTCCCAGGTCGGCCCGGACCTCGGCGACGCGGCCTTCGGTGCGGGGACCGACATGCGCCAGGCGGTTCTGGTTGAAGTCGACCTGTCCGGTGGTCTGCATCTGGGGGAGCAGGGCGCGCAGGCCGACGGCATCGGTCCGGATCCCGGCCGCCGCCGCTGCCTCAGGGTCCAGACGGACCGCGCCCTCGTCGTGCTCGTCGTGGCCCTCCTCGGCTGCCTCGTTGTGCTTCTCCGCGCCGGGCTCGTCGGGCCCGTGGCTGCCGTGCTCATCGGCGTGTTCGCCCTTGCGGTCGTGTCCGTCGCCAGCGTCGCTGCAGCCGACGAGCAGCAGGAAGGGGAGCAGCAGGAGCCGAGCGGTCATCAGAACACCTCCTGACCGACAGCGCGCTCCAACGCGGCTGCAGCCCGATGCAGGTCGAGCTCCGCGTCGATCGCGGCCCTCCGCGCCGTGAGCGCCTGGCGCTGCATCAGCAGGACCGCCAGGAGCTCCTCCTTGCCCGCCTCGTAGGCCCGCAGGACCAACGCAAGGCTCTCCTCGGCGAGGGGGAGCGCGTCGTCGGTGGCGAGGGCGAAGCGCGCGGCGGCGGTCTCCCAGGAGCCGAGGGCCCAGGCCACG
>CALCXL010000949.1 GCA_937907595.1 uncultured Pseudomonadota bacterium | reverse complement strand
CTACAACCCCTTCTACGCCTACCGGGAGGTGGTCGGCACCGATGAGCCCTACGAGCGCTTTCACGACGACCCCCGCTGGATCGCCTTCGTGGAGACCCTGGTGCCCGGCGACGCCCCCGACTTCCCCCAGGACACGCCGCTGCTGGAGCAGAACCCCATCTCGGGGGTGCCCCTGTCCGCGCCGGAGCGGGGCGGTCGATGAGCGACGTCGACACGGTGGAGCGCCCGTGACCCCCAGCGCGCAGAGCCCGGTCGCAGCCCGCCCGGCCAGACTCGACGCGCTGCTGGCGCCCCGGCTGCGTGCTGCGGGGGGCGAGACCCTGCGCCGGGCCCGGGTGACCGCCGCCGCGGGGCTCCTGCTGCTGGGCTCCCAGGCCACGGGGCTCGTCTACGCGTTGCTGGACATGGAGTTCCTCCCCCAGGCGGCGATGGGCGCGGGCATCGCCCTCAGCCTGCTGGCCCTGCTCCTGCTGCGCTTCGCGGGCAACCTGGTGGCGGCGGGCAACACCCTGTCCGCCATGCTGGTGTTCACGAGCGTCGGCATCTCCATGGCCGACCTGGGCGTACTCACCCCCCTGTTGGGGGCGGCGGTGGCGGCGCCCCTGGTCGCCACCTTCGTCGCCGGCCGCTCCTGGGGCCTGCTGTGGCTGGTCGTGGTGGTGCTGGCGACCTGGGGCCTGCTGCTGGCTGGGGCGCAGGGCCCCAGCGCGTCGGGGATCATCGCCCCGGCCGAGCGCCCCCTGAACGCGGCGATGGTGATCACCGTGCTGTCCCTGGTGGTCTGCCTGCTGGGCGTCGGCTTCGAGGCCGCCCAGGCCCGCGCGGTGGCCGAGCTGGAGGCGCTGGCCCGCACCGAGGAGAGCTCGCGGCGGCAGGCGGAGGAGGCCAACCGCATGAAGTCGGCCTTCCTGGCCAACGTCAGCCACGAGCTGCGCACGCCCCTCAACGCGATCATCGGCTACAGCGAGATGCTGGCCGACGACGCGGCCCTGGACGGGCAGATCGAGAAGGAGGAGGACCTCCGGCAGATCCTCAACGCCGGCACCCACCTGCTCAGCCTGATCAACGACCTGCTGGACATCTCCCGCATCGAAGCGGGGCGCATGGACATCCGCGCCTCCGAGTTCGAGCTGTCCGAGCTGCTGCGCGAGGTCGAGCCCATCGCCCGGCAGCTGGCGCTGCAGACGGGCAACGAGCTGGTCGTCGAGTCCCCCTCGCGCCCGGTGACGATGCGCACGGACCAGCAGAAGGTCCGCCAGATCCTGCTCAACCTGCTGGGGAACGCCAGCAAGTTCACGCAGGACGGCTCGGTGCGGCTCGTCGTGCGCGCCGCCCGAAGCCGCGGCGTGCCCTCCGTGGAGTTTGAGGTGACCGACACCGGCATCGGCATGACCGACGAGCAGGCCGACAAGGTCTTCGCTTCCTTCGTGCAGGCCGACTCCTCGGTGACCCGGCGCTACGGCGGCACCGGCCTGGGCCTGCGCATCTCCCAGCGGCTGGCCGAGCTGCTCGGCGGCGGCATCTCCGTGCGCACCCGCCCCAACGACGGCTCCGTGTTCACCCTGCACCTGCCGACCCACGCGCCCGGTGGGGACGCGGACGCCACCCGGGGCTGATCCACCCCGTTCACCGCTCCGGCTCCGACAGGCGCCCCCCCTGCTCGGCCAGGGCCAGCTCCCCGCCCGAGCCCTCCACCACCGCCAGCCCCCCGGCCTCCGGGGACAACCCCAGGGCCGACCGGAGGCGCGCCAGGGCCGACGCCGCCCGGTTCCGGTGCTCCCGGTCCTGCCCGGCGTCGTGGAGCAGCGCGTCCAGGACCGGGGCGCAGGCGGCGGCTTGGGGGCTGCCCAGGTGGTGGTCGACCAGGGCTTCGGCCGCGGCCAGGCGCAAGGCGGGAGGAAGCGAGGGGTGCAGCTGCTGGGCCAGGCGCGGGGCTCGCTCGCCCACCCGCAGGGACAGCGCGCGGGCCAGGCGGATCCACCGGCGGAGGGCGTCGGGATCGTAGCCGGCGTCCGGGTCCGGCCAGAGGGTCTGCCGCAGGCGCCCGCCCTGGACGCTGCCGCCGGACTCGATCAGGTCGACCAGCTCGTCGACCACCGGGTTGGACAGCACCGCGGCCAGGTCGGCGGGATGGCCGTCCAGGTGCAGCAGGGCGTCGGTGTCCGCGCAGCCCACCTGGAAGTCGGGCCCGGACAGCCGCTGCTGCACCGCGCTGCGCACGCCCTCGGCCCGCACCGACGTGCTCGCGGGCAAGCCGCCGGGCAGCGCGATGGCGACATCCAGCAGCCAGCGCCCCTCGCCGTCGGCCCGCGCCGCGAAGCTCACCCGGCAGAGCAGGCCGTCGACGAGCCCCGCGGCGGCGGCCAGGAAGCCGGAGCCCGGCGCCTCGTCCTGAAAGCCGTATTCGGCCTTCAAGCGCGCCAGCAGGCCGTCGACGCGCAGCTGCAGCTGACGGGAGGTGGGGTCGGCGGCGACGCCCAACCGGAAGGACCGACGGTCCTGGTCCTGCCCGCCGAAGACCGCGCGGGCCAACAGCAGGGCCAGGCCCGCGGCGACGATCCAGGCGGTCAAGGGGCCTCCCTCCGTGCCTTCTCAGCCGGGCGGCGGCGGCTCGGGGTCGGTGCCGTTGGCGGAGAGGCACTCGTCCAGGTCAAAGCCCTGGCCGTCCTCGCAGGCCCAGACCGCGTCCGTCAGGGGCCGCAGGACGTCGCGGATCGCCTGGAGCTCGGCCGGCGGGTTGCCGTACTCCCAGGTCGACTCGGGCGGGTTGATGCTGTCCACGAAGCGCGCGTACTCCGCGCCCCCGTCCGCGCAGTCCGGGCACCCGTAGGTGGTCTGCAATGCGGTCCGGTCCAGGGCGTCGTAGGCCGCGCCCAGGGCCTCCAGGGTGTCGGCGTGGGCGGTGCCGGTGACGGTCGTGAAGACCTCGTTCCCCCAGCCGCGCGTCTCCAGGGAGACCGCGCCGTCCGTCGCCACGATCAGCTCGCCCAGGCACTCGCCCCCGCACATGCCGAAGGACCAGCCGAAGTTGATCTGGGGCCGATCGTCCTCCGGAGGGGGATCGGGGGTGCCGGTCGTCTCCCGCGTGGGGGCGCAGGCCGCGAGCAGGAAGAGGAGAGGGAGGAGGTATCGCATGCACATCCTTCAAGCAGGACCCGATCCTACTCCGAAGGCAGCGGCGTGCCCGGTGCGATGCCTGGCTGGTTCGATCAGAACTGGGCGCCGTCGTCGATCCACTGCTTGATCGCGTCGATCTTGTACTGGTCCAGGCCGTCGGCGCTCTTGGGCATCAGGTCGACGTCCTCCACCGAGTCCAGCAGCGTCACGTACAGCAGGCTGCCGTCGGCGTCGCCGGGCACCACCCGCACCAGGCTGGCGTCCACCGCGTCGATGTTGATCAGCGTGTCGTAGGCGTCCTGCTTGTTGTCCAGGCGCAGGCCCGACTGGGCGCCCTCGCCGCCGTGGCAGGTGCTGAAGTGGCACGACTTGCCGAAGACCTCCGCCTGGATCGCGTCCAGGGTGGGATCCAGGGTCTCCGTCGGCTCCGTGGGGCAGCCGAGGAGGGGCAGGGCGAACAGCGAGAGGAGAAGGCGCTTCATGCAGGCTCCGGGGACCGTCGAAGGAGCGGCCGAAGTGCCCGAAATCTAGAGTCCTGACCCCCGCCTGTCAAAGCGCCGGAGCCGCAGCAGCCGCCCACGCCCCGGTCACCGGCCTGATAGCCTCCGCTCCGTGAAGGACCGTCGCTGGCTGCCCATCGTGATCGCGCTTCTGGTGCTGGGAGGCCTCGGCCTCGTCCTGCGTGAGGCCGGCATCTCCTGGCGCGACGGCCTCAGCCAGGTGGAGCGCCTGCGCGACGCCGGCCTGGCGGGCCTGCCCATCTACCTGGCGGTCTACGCCGTCATGACCTGGGTCATGGGCCCCGCCTCCTGGCTGCACGGCTCCGCGGCCTTTCTCTACGGCGCGCTGCCCGGAATGGCCCTGGCGTGGACGGCGTCGATGCTCTTCGGCTTCGGCTCCTACGAGGCCGCCCGGGGGCGGCTGCGTGAGCCCCTGCGACGCTGGCTGGAGCGCAAGATGGGCGCGGCGCGGCTGGCGGCCCTGGATCACGCGGTGCAGGAGCGGGGCATCTTCGCCGTGGTGCTGCTGCGGCTGTCGCCCCTGGCCCCCTTCAACGTCGTCAACTTCCTGCTGGGGCTGACCGCGGTGGATCGCCGCACCTACCTGCTGGGCACGGGCATCGGCTCGCTGTCGCCGGTGATCGTCTACGGGACCCTGGGCGCGCAGGTCTCCGACCTGACCCAGCTCACGGAGACCGGGCGGGCCTCCCCCTGGGCCACGGCGGCGGTGGTGGGGACCACGCTGGTGGCGTCGGCGGGCATCGCCTGGTTCGCGAAGCGGGCGCTGGACGCGGTGGCGGCGACGGCTCCGTCGACGGACTGATCGGCCGACGTCGATCGATCAGCAGCAGCCGGGCTCGCATACGTCGATGGTGGCGCGGTAGTCGGCGCCCTTGCTCTGCCGGGGATCGCGCAGGGCGACGTTGGAGGCCGAGCCGCTCGCGGCCGGTGGCGTCGAGCAGTCGAAGGGCTTCGCGTCCTCCAGGGCGATGGGCTCCAGGGGCTCCACGTAGACGAAGTGGTCGGCGTAGGGGCCGGACTGGAGCAGGCCGAAGGTCTTGTCGCAGACCGCGACGCGGGCGCCGCGCGGGTAGACGTGGCCGTCGTCGTCCAGGACCGACTTGTAGGGGCCCTTGTAGATGACCGCCTGGTTGCGCTCCCAGCAAGGGCCCTGCTTGCCCTTCCAGGCCTGCACGGTCACGGAGCGGAACTGGATGCCCTCGACCGTCTGCCAGGCCTCGTCGGTGTACACGGCCACTTCGACGCCGTGGAAGCCGGCGTCCTCGAAGGCCTGCAGGAACTCCCGCTCCTGCATGGCGCCGCTGATGCAGCCGGACCAGAGCTCGGGGTCGTTGGCCATGTGCTCGGGCACGAGCTCGTCGCTGACGATGTCGCTGATGGCGGCGCGTCCGCCCTTCTTGAGCACCCGGAAGATCTCCGAAAAGAGCTGCTTCCGGTTCTCCGCGCCCACCAGGTTGAGCACGCAGTTGGAGACCACCACGTCCACGGAGGCGTCGGGGATCATCGGCTGCTGGGCGAACTTCCCCTTGTAGGTGCTGAGCTTCGCCAGGTCCTCCACGCTGCTCACCGGGTTCTGGTTCAGCCAGGTTTCCACCTGGTCCAGGTCGGTGCGCAGGTCCTGGATCTGGCCCTTGTGGAAGGTGACGTTGTCCCAGCCCACCCGCTCGGCGACCGTGCCTTGGTGGCTGCGGGCCAGGGCGAGCATGTCGTCGGTCATGTCGACGCCGATGACGCGGCCCTGCGGCCCCACGATCTGGCTGGCGATGAAGCAGATCTTGCCGCCGCCGCTGCCCAGGTCGAGCACCACGTCGCCCTCCCGCACGAAGCGCGAGGGGTCGCCGCAGCCGTAGTCCCGCTCCAGGACCTCCTCGGGCAGGACCGCCAGGTACTTCGGGTCGTAGTCGATGGGGCAGCAGAGCGCGGCCTCAGCAGCCTGGCTGGCGGCGGCGTAGCGCTCCTTGACGGCGTCTTCCACCACCAGGGGCTTCGCCTTGTCGACGTCGTGGTTGATCGGGCTCATGTCGTCTCCGGGAAGGCTCAGCTCTGCAGCAGGCGGGCGATCTCTGCCTGGACGGCGTCGGTCAGGCTCTCGTTACGGTCGGCGGGCGCCGCGGGGGCTGCGGAGGAGGCGGGCGAAGGGGTCGACGCGGCCGAAGCCACCCCGGGCGCGCCGTAGACCACCGAGCAGGCGGCCTCCGTCTCTCCGCCCGACCAGGCGTCGCGGGCGGGCGGCGGACCGGCCGGGGTCCACGCGGTGGGAGACGGGGTCGACGCTTCCTCGATCGGCGCGGCGCCCCCACCGGCCAGGGCCGCGGCGGCGCCCAACAGGCCGGAGGCGGCGCGGCGCTTCGCCAGGAGCTTGGCGATCACGTCGGCGGGCAGGGGCTGCACGCCGCCGTGGGGCAGGGCCAGGGTGAGGATGCACGCCAGGTGCTCCACGAGCTCCATGCGGAGCATCGCCAGCTCCAGCGTGGGGCCGACGGTGATCACGCCGTGGCGGCAGAGCAGCAGGGCGTCGTAGCGGCCGATGAGGGCGCGGATGGGGGCGGCGCCGGCCTCCCCCGACGGGATGGCGAAGGGCGCCAGGGGCACGGCGTCGCCCAGGGAGACGATGGCCTCGGGCAGGAAGACGTCGATGGACTTGCCGGCGCAGGCCAGGGCCGTGGCGTAGGGCGGGTGAGCGTGCACCACGGCCAGCACGTCGTCCCGCTCTGCGTAGGCGCCCAGGTGCAGCGCGAACTCCGACGGGGGCTTGCCCTCCCCTTCGACCGCCTTGCCGGAGGCGTCGGTGACGGCCAGGCCGCCCTCGGACGCGTCGGCCTTGCTGATGGCCGTGGGCGTGACCAGGAACCGGCCCCCGTCCAGGCGGGCGGAGACGTTGCCGTCGTGGTTGGCGACCCAACCGCGGTGGTGCAGGGCGTGGGACACCGCCACGATCTGGCGGGCGAGTTCGGCGCGGGTCGGCATGGCCGCGAAATGTACCACGGGGGCGAGCGGGGGCTGGTGCGGGTCCGATGTGGAGGGGCCCCGGGACCCCCGGCGCTCAGGGCGTCGCGGCGAGCTCCGCCAGGCGGCCCTCGATCTCCCCCACCAGCCAGGCCTCGTTGGCGACCAGCTTCGCCTCCTCGAAGTGACCGCGAGCGCCGTCGGGGTTCTCCCGCGCCGTCTCCAGCCGACCCAGACCCACGAGGGCCAGGGCGCGGGGGATGGGCTCGGCGGCGGGGTCCTCGGCCACGTGGCGCCAGAGCGGCTCGGCCTCCGCCAGACGGCCCTCTTCGACCAGCTGCTCGCCGCGGGCGATGCGGGCCAGGGCGGCCAGGGCGCGGTCCGGGCCCGCCATCGCGCCCTCCAGGTCCTCAACGCTGCCGAGCCGACCCAGCTCCAGCTGGGCGGCCTGCCGACCCACGCCGTCGTCCTCGGTGTCGCGCAGCCGCACCAGCATCGCCTGGGCCCGCTCGGTCAGGCCGCTGGACGCCAGGAGGTCTGCGATCACCGGCAGCTCGCCCACCAGGAAGCGCGGACCCCGGCAGCTGCGCAGGAGGCCCTCGAACGCGGCCGCCGCCTCCTCGTTGTGGCCGGTCTCCGCCTGACCGCGGGCCAACACCACCTTGCCGCGGCAGGCCTCTTCCGCCCCGCCGTCGCTCAACTGGTGCACGTCGGCGGAGCCCAGCAGCGCGTCGGCCTCCTCCGTCCTCCCCAGCGCGACGAGCGAGCGGACCTGGCCTTCCAGGGCCTCGTGGCCCAGACCGGGCTCCTCGTGCACGCCCCGGGAGTTCGCCACGCGCTGGAACACGGTGAGCGCGTCGGCGGGCTGGCCGGTGCCCTCCAGGGTCTTGCCCAGCAGCAGCATCAGCTCGGCGTAGGCGACGGGCTGGCTGCCGTCCAGGCCGCTGGCGCGCGCGGTCTCCAGCATCGACTCGAGGTCCGAGGTGGAGGCGCGGCCCAGCTCCACCAACAGCTCGGCTCGCTCCACTGCCACCGACCCGCGCATGGCGTGTCCCACGGGGAGCATCTCCAGGACGGTGTCCATCATTGGGAGCGCGTCGTCCACGCGGCCGATGCGGCGCAGAAGCGTGGCGGCGCCGAAGCGAGCGGCGGCGCGCAGATCCAGGTCGACGTCGGCCTCCGCGACCGCTCCGTACAAGGCCAGCGCCTGCTCCACCGACCCCAGGATGTCGGCCAGCCCGGCCAGGTGCAGGTTGGCGCGGGCCCGGAACTCCAGCTCGTCCGGGAAGTCCTGGAGCGTGCGGCGGAGCACGGCCTCGGCCTCCTCGTAGCGGCCGACCTCCTGCAGGGCTTGGGAGAGATCCTCCCGGAGGATCACGGTCGTCTCGTCCGTGGGCGCCTGCTTCAGGGCGCCTTGGAGGGCCGCGATCGCCGCGCCGGTGTCCCCCGCCGACAGGTGCAGCTTTGCCAGCTCCCGCGAGGCCGCCAGGTGGGCCTCGGGCTGGTCCTCGAAGCGCTCCAGCACCCGGGTGTAGCGGCGGAGGGCGGCGGCGGGGTCGTCGGCGCGCACGGCCAGGCGGGCCAGGCCCAGCTCGCCCTCGGCGGCCAGACGGGGGTCCTCCGCGGCGGCCAGGGACTCCAACTGCTCGCGCTGGGTGGAGGGATCGGCGCCCGCCAGGGCGTCGGCGCGGGCTTGGCGAGCGCGCTCCACCACCAGGGGCTGATCGCGGTACTGCGCCACCACCGCGTCGTACGCGGCCACCGCCCCCGACGTGTTGCCCACCCGCCGCAGCAGGTCGCCCCGGGCCAGCGCGACCGTCGCCGCCGCGCCGTCGCCGCCGTCCAGCAGGGAGAGCGCCGCCGATGCCTCGCCCAGCTCCTCCAGGGCCTGCGCCGCCTCCACCCGCAGATCAGCGGGCAGGGAGGGGTCCTGGCCGAAGAAGGACGTGACGGTGGACAGCTCGGCCAGGGCGCCGGGGCGGTCCTCCTGGGCCACCCGCAGCCGCGCGATCAGCAGGTAGGCGGCCACGCGGTCGGCCTGGCGGTCGGTGGCGGAGATGACCTCCCGGGCGATGTCGAAGGCCTCGTCCTCACGTTCGTGCCGCAGCAAGAGGCCGCCCAGCGCCAGCTCCGGCGACGTGCTCCGCTGCTCGGGGTGCAATTGCAGCAGGCCGATGGCCTCGCGCAGGTGCTCTTCGGCGTCGTCCAGCCGGCCCGTGCGCTCCAGGATCTCCGACATGGCGATGAGCGTGTCGGAGCGGGCGTCGACGTCGGCCCCGTAGGCTTCCTGCAGGCGGGCCCAGGCCTCGCCCGTGGCGGCGTCGACGCCGGGGAGCACGGCCAGGTCGGCGTCGTTCGGCTCCTCGCTGCGCTCCTCGGGCTGGATGGGCTCGGGGCGCAGGACCCAAAGGGTGGCGCCCCCGAAGGCGGCCAGGATCAGCAGCACGAAGGCCGATCGGGCGAAGGGCAGCCGGGCCAGCCCCCGCCAGAAGCGGCGGTGCAGGGGCAGGACGACGACGGCGCCGGCGTCCCGCAGGGTGTCCAGGGCCCCGCCCGGCAGGCCAGCGCAACGGGCGAACCAGGCGCCGGCGGCCTGCACCGAGTCCAGATCGCAGGCCCGAAAGGCCACGGACTCCCAGCGGCTGGCGCCCAGGTCGGCCCCGCGCAGGGAGACGCGGTCGCAGTTGGCGAAGCGCACCTGGGCGCCGACCAGCTGCCCGCCGTCGAACTCGGTGTCCTCCACCGTCGAGTCGACGATCTCCAGGTCCCGCCCCGCGCAGCCCTGCAGGTGCAGGCGCCGGAGGTCGGAGTCCTTGACGTGGCAGCCGTCCAGGCAAGCGCCGCGGGCGTCCAGGTCCTGGAAGTTGACCCGCTCGAAGCGGGCGCCGCGCAGGTCCACCGTGGTCCAGTCGCCGGCCTGGGCCTCCACCTCGGTCCAGTGGCTGTCGCGCACGCGGGCCCGCGGCATCAGCGTGCGGGTCAGGACCGTGCGCTCGAAGGTGGCCCCGTCGAGCACGGCGTCGCTCAGGTCGGCCTCGCTCAGGTCCGTCGCGGTGAGGTTGGCGCCCTGCATGCGCGCGCCGACCAGCGAGGCGCCGCTGAGGTTGGCGTTGCCCAGGGCCACGTCCCGCAGGTCCGCCCGGTCCAGGCGGGCGCCCCGCAGATCGGCGCCGCTGAGGTCCCTCCCGCGGAAGTTCAGCCCCCGGAGATCCAGCCCGCGCAGCTCTCCCTGAACCACCGCGCGCTCGATGTCGTCGGGCAGCGGCGGGCACAGGTCGGAGTAGGAAGCCAGATGGAGATCGGCCTCTTGCGGGGCGCCGGACACCGGGGAAGTCTAGCCGCTCGAGCCCGGGTCGGTCCGAGGACGGCTCCACGCCCTACGGCCTCCTGCCGGTCGCGCAGGGCGTCGAAGCCCGGCGGCGCTTGCCGCGCGCTCCAGGGACTGTTTGACACCCGCGTCCCCATCGCGGACCCTTGGCGGATGCATCGCGCGCGGCTTTTTCTGTCCGGCTTCGGCCTCCTCGTCCTCTCCCTGGGCGTGGGGTGCGAGCCGCCCACCGACTCGGCCTCCAAGCAGTCCCAGCCCCCGGTGATCGTGGTGCAGGCGCCGCCGGACCAGAACGCGGGGGCCAAGGCGGCCGCGGGCACCAACGTCGCCAACGACGCGGGATCCGCCGGCTACGCGGGCCTGGCCTGGCAGGCGGTCAACCAGAGCCAGCCGAACGCCAACGCGGACCCGAACGCCGAGCCCTACGACGTCGTGGCCCTGCTGCGCGAGTTCGACCCGCAGCTCACCGATCCGCCGAACGACGGCCAGGGCGATGCCGGCCACGACGACCTGCTGTCGGCGCTGGCGGTGATGGACGCCGAGTACCTGTACGGCCGCATCGTCACCCGCTCCCCCATGAAGGGCGACGACGTGCGGGAGGTCCGCTTCTGGATCGAGCAGCAGCCGGCGATGGCCACGGTGGAGGTCAAGGTGGGCACCCGGGACCGCCCCTGCGAGCTGTCGGACGTCAAGGCCGCCGACCAGCAGAGCGTGGTCAGCAAGTGCTTCTGGGCCGGCAACGCCCTGGACTTCCGCATCCCCCTGAAGGACGTGCCCGCGTCCATCGACACCACGAAGCCTTTCTGGGTCTCCGGGTTCCAGACCTGCTGCACCGACGCCGAGCGCAACACCCCCTACGACTCCGCCGAGGGCGCGCAGGAGGTCTGGCGGGTCGAGGGCCTGGCCAGCGAGGTGGAGACGAAGTAGCGCCCGGGGCATCCCCCAGCCTCATCCGGCCGACTGCGCCCGCGCAAGCCCCGCAGTCCCTCTGGTCCTGACCGCCCCCTGGCCTTACGGTGGTCGCCGCCGTGCCTGAGCCCTCCCCCGATTCGACCCCGTCGCGCCCCTCGGGCTGGCTGCTCGACGCCGCCCAGCGTCGGGAGCTGGTGGCCGACTCCGGCGTGCGCCCCGCCCTGTACTGGGCCGACCTGCTGCTCAGCGCCGCCGCCGGCTGGGCCCTGTTCGTGGGGGCCTGCTTCTTCACCCCCGCCGACGTGATCTGGTGGCCCCTGGCCGGCGCCTGCGCCCTGATCTTCCTGCGCGCGGCCTACTTCATCCACGAGCTGACCCACCGCAGCGAGCGCGAGCTGCCCGGCTTTCGGGCGGCCTGGACCCTGCTGATCGGGGTGCCGATCCTGGTGCCCTCGCTGATGATGTGGCCGCACCGGGACCACCACCGCGTGGCCACCTACGGCACCGCCGCGGACCCCGAGTACGCCCCGGTGCCCCAGTGGAACCGCAGCCGCATCCTGGGTGCGTTGGCGCTGTACGCGTGGGTGCCCCTGCTGCTGGCGATCCGCTGGACGGTCACCCCCCTCGTCAGCCACCTGCACCCCAGGGCGCGCAAGCACGCCATCGAGAAGTTCTCCACCGCCGACCTCTACTCCGGCTACGTCCGCCCCTGGCCCCAGGGGGACGAGCAACGCGCCTTCCTCAAGGAGGAGCTGCTCTGCGCCGCCTTCGCCTGGACCGCCCTGGGCCTGACCTTCGCCGGCGTCCTGCCCTGGTGGGTGCACCTGCACCGCTGGGCGATCATGGCCGTCGCCCTCATCGTCAACCACGCGCGGCTGCTGGTGATTCACGACTACGTCGGCGGGCCCTTCGACGGCGCCGGACAGACCGCGGACACCGTGACGCTGGGGCCGAACAGCCCCCTGACCGAGCTGGTCGCCCCCCTCGGCAGCCGCTACCACGCCCTGCACCACGAGCTGCCCGGCGTGCCCTACCACGACCTGGGGCGGCTGCATCGGCGCTTGATGGAGGTGCTGCCCGCCGACCACGCCTACCGGCGCACGGAGTCCCCAGGCTTCTTCGCGGCGTGGCGGGTGCTGTGGGCGGCGGCCGGACGGCGCGGGGCCGATCAGCCGCGCAGCCAGGCCACGAAGTCGGCGAGCCCGTCGGCAAACTCCACCGCCGGCGCGTAGCCCAGCTCGTCCCGGGACCGGCTCAGGTCCGCCCAGGTTCGCTTGACGTCGCCCTGCTGCATGGGCAGCCGCTCCAGGATGGCGGGCTTGCCCACGGCCTGAGCCACGGCGTCGATCATCGCGTCCAGGCGGATCGGCGCGTCGGAGCCCAGGTTGTAGACGGCGTGCTCCAGGGTGCCGGCCAGCAGGCGCTCCAGGGCGGCGAGGATGCCGTCGCAGAGGTCCTGGACGTGGGTGTAGTCGCGGGAGGAGGAGCCGTCGCCGAAGACGGGGATGGGCAGGCCGGCGTCGATGCGTCGGGCGAACTTGTGGATCGCCAGGTCGGGGCGCTGGCGGGGGCCGTAGACGGTGAAGAAGCGCAGGGCGACGCCGGGCAGGCCAAAGCAGCGGCCGTGGGACTGCAGCAGGAGCTCGGCCGCGGCCTTGGTGGCGCCGTAGGGGGAGATGGGGACGAGGGCGGCGTCCTCGGCGTAGGGCACCGGGTTGGCGTCGCCGTAGATGGAGGAGCTGGACGCGAAGAGCACCGGCACGGGCTCGGGGCCCGACGTCGCCCACTGCAGGGCGAGCATGGTGCCGCCCAGGTTGGTGCTGGAGTAGAGGATCGGGTCGGCGATGGACGGCCGCACGCCGGCCCGGGCGCCCAGGTGCAGCAGCGCGGTGAACGAGCTGGGGTCCAGCCCCGCCCAGACCGCCGGGTCCCGGAAGTCCGCCTCCACCACCGTCGCCGCGGGGTTGAGGTTGGCGCGCTTGATCGCGGGGTCGTAGTAGGGGTTGAAGTCGTCGATGAGGACGACGTCATCGCCCCGGGCCACCAGCCGATCGACGACGTGGCTGCCGATGAAGCCGGCGCCGCCGGTGACCAGGAAGCGAGCGCTCACGAGGGCGTCTGATCAGCCGACGTCGACGGCGTCAACGATGCCCAGGATCACGGCGTGGAAGGGGTCGTCGTCGCCGCCCAGCACCTGCCGCGCGGCGTTGCCCTCCCGCGCCACCACCACCAGATCGCCCTCGCCCGCCTGCACGCTGTCCACGGCCAGGAAGGACATGCCCAGCTTGGTGCGCCCGTCGGCCTTCACCGGCTGGCAGACCAGCACCGTGCGGCCCACGTAGACCGGGTGCTTGACCGTGCTGACGGCCGTTCCGAGCACGCGGCTGAGGATCACGCCAGCACCTCGGCCAGGCTGCGGGCGTCGACGTGGTCCACGATGCTGACCACGGCGGCATCCACGGGCACGAAGTGCTCGGGCAGCGTCAACGTGGCTTCGCGCCCTCCGACCCAGCTGACGATGTCCCCCACGCCGGCCTGCGATGCGTCGGCGCAGACGAAGGGGTCGCCGTGCACGACGCCGCGCTCGTCCAGGGCCTCCACCATCAACAGCTTCACCCCCGTCAAGCCCGGGGCCTTCTGGGTGGAGACGACGGTGCCGATCACGCGCGCGAGTTCCATGGCGGCAGCCTAGCAGCCCGTCGACGCGGTCCGCGTGGGCGGGAACCGGCTCAGTACAGGATGTTGCCGGCCGGAGGCTCGGACTCCCGCACGTCGGTCTCCCCCAGCATCTGCCGCAGGTCCCGCTCGATGGTTACGCACAGGGCGTTCATGGGGACGTCGTTCATGCTGCGCTCGAACGGGTCCTCGCTGGAGTCGCCGATCCCCTCCATCGTCGCGAAGACCCAGGTGACCAGGGCGGAGGCGAAGATCATCGGCAGGGCCGGGACGATGGACTGCAGGCTGATCGCCTGACCCACGTGGTCGGTGAAGACGTCCAGCAGGCCCAGGGGGACCAGCAGCACGAAGACGCGCGTGAAGATGCGGCTGTATTCGGCGTACTGGCGAGGGAATGGCGTGTGCTTGATGCGCTCGGCCTTGCCCTGCAGGGAGTAGAGCTCGGTCAGGATCTCCATCATCGCGATCTGGTGGAAGAGGTCGATGCGCTCGGAGCGCAGCAGCTCGGCCAGGTGGGTGCCCTGGCGGGTGACGATGTGGGTGGCGGGGTTGGCCATGGGGCTGACGTGGTCGAACTCGTCGGAGGGCAGGAAGGGGCCGATTTCTGCGTCCCAGTCGTTGCGCATGTGGCCCTCGTGCTCCTTGAGCCGGCGGGCGGTGCTGCGCGCGGGCTTGTCGAAGAAGCGGGACGTGCGGCGAAGCTGCAGGCGCACGGCGTTGATCCAGGCCAGGTGCCGGTGGATCAGCAGCCGACGCGTCTCCTGCGCCTGCTCGCTGTCGTCGCCGGGGTCGATGTAGCTGACGACGGCCGTGGACCAGGTGCGGCTGGCGTTGACGATCCCCCCCCAGATCTTGCGGCCCTCCCAGAAGCGCTCGTAGGCGGCGTTGTTCTTGAAGCCCACGTAGAAGGCGACCGCCGTGCCCACCGTGGCGATGGGCAGGAAGGGCAGCTTGAGGAACGTCAGGCCGGCCCAGGTGTACAGGGCGAAGACGGCGAAGGCCCAGAGCGCGCCCCCCAGGATCATCGGCAGACCGAAGATTGCGATCAGGTAGGGAGGGAAACGGCGGGTGACGATCATGGGCGGCTCCAGCGGGGAGCGCGGAGGATAGGACAAGCGGGAGGGGCGGCGCGGCCGACGACGCGGATCCGCGATCTCTGGGGGGGAACGGCGCGCTCGGAGCGGACCCTTCGTAGACTGCCCGCGATGCCCGCCGCCGAGTCGACCTACGCCGCCCTCGTGGACGCCGCCCGGCGTCGGAGCTTCGTGGATCCCATCGTCGACGACGCCCACGACGCGCTGCGCCTGCTCTGGGCGCGGAGCGAGGGAGGCCGCCGGGAGCCGCGCTCCAGCGGGGGGAGCCAGCGCACCGTGGAGGCGGCCCTGCTGGACCCCCGGGCGCCGACGCCGACGGTGCTGGACCTGCGCGCCTTCTCCGAGGGGCCCGCCGCCGACCCCGACCTGCTGCCCCCCACCCCGCCCCCCTGGCCCCACGCGGGGCTGGTGCTGGGGCCGATCCTGCGCGGGCTCAAGCGGCGCCCCTCCTTCGAAGGCTGGCGACGGGCTGCGCGCTGGGCGCTGGATCTGGGGCACGTCGACGTCGCCCGTCGCTGGGCCGCCCAGGGCGCCCGGCTGGTGGAGGGTCGATCCCAGGCCGCCGCCATCACCGACCTGCAGGCCGAGGCCCGCCTCACCGAGGGAGGGCTCGACGCCGCCGAGCGCCTGGCCCGCCGCGCCCTGGAGACCTGGCCCGCCGCGGAGCCCGAGCGCAAAGCCCAGAGCCAGGTGCTGCTGGGTCGGATCCTGGCCGCGCGGGGGCGATCGGACGCGGCCCGCGACTACCTGCGCGCCGCGCTGCGGACGCTGCATCGCCTGCACGACGGGCCCCACCGGAGCGTGGCCGAGGCCCAGGTGGCGCTGGCGGAGCTTGCTCTGGGGGCGGGCGAGGAGGAGGAGGCCTCCGATCTGCTGGACCGGGCCATGGAGGGGCTGCGCGGCGCGGGCCTGGGCGAGCACCCGGCCATGGCGCGCCTGCTGGCGGTGCAGGGGCAGCTGCTGCAGCACCGGGGGCAGCACGCGGTGGCGCACGCCTCGGTGCAGGCGGGGCGGCGGATCCAGCAGCGGCTCTGGGCGACGGAGCTGCACCCCGACGTGGTGGCCAGCCGGCACCTGCTGGGCAGCATCGCGCACAGCCAGGGTCGCCACGACGAGGCCCGCCGCTGCTTCGACGACAACCGGCGCTGGCTGGATCGGCTCTTCCCACCCGGCCCCCACCCCCTGCGCGCGGCGACGCTGCACCAGCTGGCCAGCCTGCACCAGAGCGCGGGCGAATTGGGGGAGGCGGCGATGCTGCTGCGCGACGCGCTGGAGCAGGAGGAGGCGCTGTTCGGCGGGCGGGACCACCCCTCCTCGGCGGTCACCGAGATGAGCCTGGCGCTGGTCCTGCTGCGGCAGGGGCGGCGGGAGGAGGGGCTGGCGTTGCTGGAGCACTGCGCCGACGTCCTGGAGCGGACCCTGGGCGCCGATCACCCCCACAGCCAGCACGCGCGGCAGCTGCTGGGCGCGGCGGTGGCGGGGCCGGAGCCGGACGACAAGCCCAACATCGTCACCCCCTTCGTGCTGCACGCGCTGGCGGCGGCGGACTGCCCGGTGTCCCGCGCGCGGCTGGCGCACCTGGCCTTCCGGCAGCTCCTGCACGAGCGGGCGGCCTCCTTGCTGCCGGTGCTGCAGGCGGCGGATCTGGCGTCCGACGAGGCGGGGCTGCTCTGCTCCAACCCGGCCGCCCTGCCGGTGCCGACGGAGCTTCAGGAGCGGCTGCGCGTGCCCTGGCCGGAGCTGCTGGCGCCGGTGGTGGAGATGCACCGGCAGTTCACCGAGGGCTTCGAGGGGCTGTTCCCGGCGACGAAGGGCCGCATCGACCCCCGGGGCATGGACCTCAACCCCCTGGACGACGACGCCTGCATGGCCCTGGTGGACGACGCCCTGGCCAACGCGGTGGCGGCGCGCAAGTCGGGGGACACGTCGGCCCTGCGCGACGAGATGGAGCTGTGGAGCCGGGCGGCCAGGCTGTCGATCCGCCTGGCGCCGACGACCCTGGGCACGGCCCTGCCCCGCCTGCTGCTGCAGCTCCTGCCGGAGTCGCGGGCGCTGTTGTTGGAGCGGTGGAGCGAGGACCTGAGCGACGAGCACCGGGGGCGGCTGCGGTTGGATTGAGGGTGGGGGGGCTGGGCTCAGCCACCAGCGTCGCGGCGACGTCGACGTGTTCCAGCGGCGAGGAGGGCCAGGAACGGGGTCTGGCTGGAGCGGGTGGGGGACGCTGCGACCGGATGTGGACGGGGTGTGGTCCGAGGAGAGACCAACCCGTTGACGTCGCCTCGATTGCCAAGAGATCAGCGGTAAACTTGGCGCGGAACTTGCCCCCCCCCAAGTCAAGCGTAGGCTCCTGGGGCTGGCTGACATCGGGTCGCCGGTGGGGTGGGGGAACGGCGCAGCTTGGCGTCACCCTCGTACAATCAGGGTCCTGCGCAAGCGGACCACAGATCCGGACTCGCTGCGGCGACGTCCGACGGGAGTGCTTTCATGGCTGCCAAGATGACGCTCGAAAAGGGGGCCAAGGCCAAGGCCGAGGGAACCACGCAGGACCTCAACTTCGCCGCGGACGTTGGTGCGTACAAGTACGTGGCCGCCCGGCTGCGGCTGACGGGCATCGCCGGCGCACCGTCCGGCGGCACCGTGACCATCCAGATCCAGACGGCGACGGAGAACAAGGAGGAGGAGTACATCGCGGTTCCCGGCACCTCGGGCGCGGATCTCGAATACACCATCAACTTCAACGACCCCACGGGCGACATCCAGCTCGAGATCTCCGAGCGCTTCGCGCGCTACCTCCGCTGGGCGGTGACCGACTGGTCGTTCACCGGCGGCAGCGGCGAGGAGATCGGGTTCTCCATCGACCTGGTGCTGAAGGACTGACGGCCTGAAGTCGCGTCGGGTGGCGGCGAGTCGGTTTGGCTTGCCCCACCCCGCGCGCGGGGGGAGGATTGAGGCGATGCTCGACGGTCACGAGGGAGATCTCCAATCGGATGAGGCTGCCGCTTGCGGTTGCAGCGGCGGGCTTGGCCCTCCGAGCGAGTTGATGGAGGGGCGCCGATCTCAGGCGGCGCCGACGCCGTGCGGTCAACGCCCGCAGGCGCTCAGCGAGCAGACAACCGACCTTGAGGCAGGGCGAGAGCCGATCTTGGCTCATCGGCTGGAGCTGCGGCCGACCGCAATTCTCACCCTTCCCACCGGGTCAGACCACGGCCTTCTGCATGCCGACCGTTGGTCCGAGGCGTCGGCTACGACCCCAATCGGCGAGGATCGGCGCCCGATCCTGCTCGATCGGCACCCCTCAGACACGACGCGTCGGCGCACGAAGCGCCCGGACGGCGGCAAGCGAACTCCAGTCCAGCACTGCCGGGCCACCGTGCCGAACTTGCCGTACCTCGTGCTGTCCACGGGCGAGGCCCCGAGCACGTTCGTTCCAAACGGTTGGCCGACGCGGGACCGATCGTGGCTGCGGGAAGCGAAGCAGCGGGCCATGGCGAAGGGCAGGAGCCAGCCGGCACCCAACGCCGAACTCGCGCTCGCCAGCGGCCGCATGGTCCTGGGAGCGGGAGAGCCGCACTCGGAGGTGGAGCCCGAGCGCACGCGTTCCATGCCACGGGAGCCAGGCAGGGAACTCCCGCACCAGCGCGAGGGTCGAGTCGATGTGGCCTGAGTCCTTCAGCGACTGCGTGGCGGGGACGTCGGGCAACGCCCAGATCCCGGTCTCATGCCCCCGGCCGACGGGGCCGATCAGCTACAGCCAGAGCGCGCACAGCTACGCGTGGACGCTTCTGTGCCGCTACTTCACGTGGAGCGAAGCCACCTGGATGGACCCTCGAGCCGTCTGGCCCACGGGGCTGCCGGTGCACAACCTCGCGGATCTGCTCGCCGACCCGGCGACCGCGGAGTCGTGGCAACAGGCCTTCGACGCCGCGGTCCCAGACCTGAGCCCCGCAGGAGCGGGGGATCCTGGCGACTGGGAGGTGGTGGGGCGCGTCGCGTACAAGCGTACGGGCGAACACAGCGTGCGCTATCCCGACGGGTCCTACGACACCGTGCCCACCAACCCCTGGGAGCTGTCAACGCGCGACGCCGTCATCGCGGCGATCCGTCTCATGTACATGGGCGTGCCCGACTTCGCGGACTTCTTCCTCATCTACGGCGGCTACGGCGCGCTCTGGGCCAATCCCTACGGCGGCGGGGACATCCAATTCGACGTCTCCGGGCTGCCCAGCTCCGGCACGCTGGACTTCCGGCAGAGCCCGGACAACTTCCTGCGCTCGCTCGCGCTGGATCTGGAGCACGACTACATCTTCGTCGTCTTCGTGGACAACGACGCGGACTCCAACGGGTGGAGCCGCACCAACGGCGTGGTGCAGCTGAACCTCCGAACGGCGTTCCGCGGCTCCTTCCAACCCGGAGGCCCCACGCCCGACCTGATCACCGCCGCAAAGTCGCCGTACCACGCACGGTTCCTGGCGGCCTGCGAGTCTGGCGACCACAGCTTCGAGTCCTTGCGGGTGCTTTGCCTCTTCGCCGGAACCCTGGCCCACGAGATCGGGCACAAGACCTGGTCCAATTGCTTCGGGCTCCCCTCCGGGATCAGCAACCAGTACGAGGGTGGGTCGTCCTTCATCACCTACAGCGACACCCTGGCCGATCCCACGCACCCCGTGGTGCCCCTGCCCTTGATCGCCGGCAACCCCGCGGCGGGCGGGCCGGGGTCAGTCACCCGCCACTTCGTCCTGGAGTGGATCAAGATGGCCCTGGCTGGCTGGCTCTGGGGATGGCGATGGGGGATGGCGCACGAGTTGAGAATCGCCGACGATGCGGCTTGGCGAGAGAACTGCAGGGAGTCTGATTCTGTGGGGGAGACCGGCTACTTGCTTCCACCCGGGGAGGAAGACAGTGCGAGCCCCTGCCCTGAGGAGGAAGACCCGTGAGGCAGCGCAGCAGCGCGATCCACCGATCGGTGTCAGCGGCCAGGGCTGGAACCACTCTGCTCGGCCTCCTTGTGCTCGGACTCGCCGCCACGGCTTGCGAGCCCTACCGCGCGTCGTGCTATCCCAGCGTGGACGCCGATGGTGATGGCTACAGGGTCCCGCAGCTTGACCGGCTGATTGAGACAAGCTTCGTGTACTGCATGGGAGAGTGGTTTTCAGGCGTCGACGAGTGGAAGTCGGACTGCGACGACACCGACCCCGCCGTTCACCGCGGGGCGCCGGAGCATTGCTTCGACGGCATCGACAACAACTGCATCCAAGGCATCGACCGGGAGGACCCGGAATGCGCGCGGTACCTGAGCACGCCGCGACAGCGGATCGCCCCATGATGAAGGAGGCCCCCACGCAGACGTCCTGCAAGGACCGGTCCCGCCCTGCTTCTCCGAGCACCTGTGGCGGGCCCAAGATGATCGACGCCGAGCCGCTTTCGGGTCAGACCGGGTGCGGTTGCGGCACCGCGGACCGGTCCCCCATGGATCCACCCCACACGATCGCCGGAGCCGTGCCGGATCGCCTGCCCTCCCAAGGTGCAAGGGCCCGGGGAGGGCGGTGGACTGATCTGCAACCAGCGTTGGACTCGGAGGCCGCGCGGGCACCGGGTGCGACCGTTCTGCGGCTGCTGGGCCTCGAAGGATCCGAGGTGCTCCCCCGACTGGACCTGCTCCCCGACGTACCGGATGCGCGCAAGACCCCACTCCGGCCCCCTCGCGGCCAGCAGCTGCCCGGAGGGAAGCGCAAGAGCCACGCTTCCGGACCTGGGGACGCGGCGAAGGACGCCCCCTACCCCGCCATGGCACCCTTCGTCGTGAAGCGCATGCTGGCCGCTCTGGGACCGGACCGGCCAGGCCAGCGGGGCCAGGTCAGCTCGGCCCCCTCGAAGGCAGCTGCCGAGCCCAGCCTCCCCCCCTGGTCGGAGCCCGAGGCGACCCTGCGGTCCAGGCAGCGCCTCATCCGCCACTACCGGCCCCTCCCCGCCATGCACCTGGGTCGCCCGTGCAGCGACGGCCTGTCCTTCGGCCCGCCCGGCGACGTGACAACGAACGCCTTTCCCCTGCTCCAGACGGCCGACGCGCCCCAGTACCCCAGCTACCAGGAGCGCGTGCGCTGGGTCATCGAACACGGTCAGGCAGCATCTCATCTCGAGTCCGCGTGGCCCGAGCCCGACCGCGGCTACCTGTTCGAGCCGGCGTCCTTCGACCGGGCCGAGGACGGGGAGCGCAACCCCTGGTGGCGGATGTTCCTGGCGCGCTGGTGGCTCTACGGAGCACCGAAGAAGTGTGCCGAGCCCGTGCCCAACTCGCCCTGGACCAGCTACCGCAGCCACTGGATCCGCCACGGAACGGGCATTCCGGAGATCAGCGCTCCCGGGGCGATCCTCTCCCAGCAGACGGAGATCATGCTGGCGATCGACCTCATGCGCATCAACGCCCAGTGGTTCGACAGCCTGACCTTCACGGTGGAAGGAGGGGGACCCCAGCTGGCCCTGGGCGCGGCGACGGCCAACATCGTCCGGGGTGGGCAGCGGGTCGCCTTCGTGGTGGTCGACCCCTGGAGCCCCTGGTTCGACGGCGTGGGGCAGGGGCTCTACTGGAACATGGCGACCCCGACCTGGACTCTGTCGACCGGCTTCGCGAGCTACGTGGCCACCCTGGACGTGCCCGCGGACGCCGACCACCTGGTGCTGCTCTCCAGCGCGCTGTGGGCGGGCGGCGCTCCCGGCTCCCTGGGGGACGGCCCGGAGCGCGGTGCCTGGCTGCTGCCCCGGATCAACGCCGACGTCGCCCAGACCATGCGCTGGACCCCGTCCTTGGATCGGGACTACCTGTTCTCCCTGCGCCAGGCGGGTCTGCCCGCGCCGTTCAACGAGCAAGCCGCGAAAAGCAGCAACCCCGAGGTGTTCCTCTTCGGTCAGCTCACGTCAGCGGCCTTCTCGCCGCCCTTGAACGACCCGCTGTTCCACTGGATGAACTTCTACAGCTCCGTGCTGCATGAGTGCTTTCATGCCGGCTTCGCAGCCCTCGGCTACGAGTCCGGCGGCGGTGGGCAATGCGGCATGGACGTCGACCCGCGCGCCCTCGCCCAGACCCGCCCGCGCCCCGCCAACTCCATGGACTTCCACGCCGCGGTGCAGTGGGCCGGCGCAGAGTCGACGGAGTGGGTGGTCTTCGGCCGGCCGCTGGGTCTCCTGTTCGGACTCGGCTGCTGCTCAGCCCTGCTCGCCGACA
>CALCXL010000948.1 GCA_937907595.1 uncultured Pseudomonadota bacterium | reverse complement strand
GCCGCCGTCGCCGTCGAACTGGCCGTAGCCGGCGGCGCCCAGGATCAGGCAGACGAAGTAGCCGGCGGTGTCGAAGGTGGCGACCACCAGGCCGCCGGTCGTCATGCGCAGGTAGCTGGCCCCCAGGATCGGGAACACGTAGACGAGGGTGAAGACCGAGTCCGCCCCCCCCGTGAACAGCAGCAACAAGCTGATGCAAGCAGCATCCGCCGCGAACTGCAGCAGGATGAACAGCTCCAGGTTCGGCATGCGCCGCGCGACCAGGGCGTACAGCGCGGACAGCGCGTAGAAGGCGAGAAAGACGGGGTAGAGCGTGGCCAGGGGCCGGGCCGTGCCCGACGTGCCGGCGGAGCGCAGCACCAGGATCAGGCCGAAGATGGCCGTGAACAGGAGGATCCGCACGAACATCAGCCGCTGCAGGCGGCCGAAGAGCAGGTCCCGCTCCACCTGCAGCGCACCCGGCACGCCCCCCGCTGGAGGGGTCGCGAACGGCAGCGTCGATGCGGCCGGGGGCCGGATCGACGAAGGGGGGGGCGCGGCGGTCAGGGGACCGTGGAGCTCAGCCGACGAGCGCCGACGACATCGTGAAGATGGGCAGGTAGAGCGCGACCACGAGACCGCCGACCACCAGGCCGAGGAACGAGATGATGAAGGGCTCGATGAGCGAGGTGATCGAGTCGACCGCCACTTCGACCTCGTCGTCGTAGAAGTCGGCGATCTTGGTCAACATGGTGTCCAGCGCGCCGGTGGCCTCACCCACGTTGATCATCTGGCAGACCATGCCGGGGAAGACCCCGGACTCCGCCAGGGGCTCGGCGATGGTGCGGCCCTCGGAGATCGACTCACGCGTCTTCATGATCGCCATCTCGACGACGTAGTTGCCGGCCGACTTCGAGCAGATCTCGAGGGCGTCCAGGATGGGGACGCCGGAGCTGATCATGGTGCCCAGGGTGCGGCAGAAACGAGCCACTGCGACCTTGCGGAGGAGGTCTCCGAAGGCGGGCAGCCGCAGGAAGGCGCGGTCCCGGAAGCGCTTGCCGCCGGTCGTGGCGAAGACGCGCTTGAGCACGAAGGAGCCGACGAACAGGCTCACCGCGCCGTGCACGAAGTAGCCGAGCACCAGGTCGGAGATGCCGATGAGGATCTGGGTGGGAACCGGAAGCTCCGCGCCCACCTCGCCGAACATCTTGGCGAAGACGGGCACCACCTTGGTCATGATGACGATCATGATGAGGCACATGATGCCGACGATGGCGATGGGATAGACCATCGCGCCGCGGACCTTCCGCTTGAGCGCGCTGTTCTTCTCGATGTAGGCCGCGAGGCGGTTGAGGATCGTGTCCAGGATGCCGCCGACCTCGCCGGCGGCCACCAGGTTCACGTACAGCTCGTCGAAGGTCTTGGGGTACTTGCGCAGGGCGTCGGCGAAGGTCGCGCCGCCTTCGACCGTCTCCTTGATCTCGGAGAGCTGCTTCTTGAACGTCGGGTTCTCCGCGTTCGTGGCCTGGATGTCGAGGCACTGCACCAGGGGCAGTCCGGAGTCGATCATGGTCGCGAACTGGCGGGTGAATACCACCAGGTCCTTCTCTGTGACCGCGGGCTGCAGGAAGTCCGGCATGGGGATGCTGAGGTCCCCCGAGAAATCCAAGCCCTTCTTCTTGACCGTCGTGGGCTTGATCTTCATCTCACGCAGACGGGTCATGACCGCCTGCTGGTTGGCTGCCTCCAGCTCGCCCTTGCGGACCTCTCCGGTGGCAGTTCGGCCCTCGTAGGTGAACTTCGGCATGCGCTCGACCTCCGCGCGGCCCCCGCCAGTCCGCCCTGGGCGAACGGTGACCCTTCCCGCGTTTTGGGGGTTATACGTCAAATTCGCCCTGCATCGTTAGTCTTCCATCTCGGTGGCTGCCTGCGACCGGTGGCTCACGGTTGAGCCCACCCCCCATCCCTGATAGCCTCGGCCGCTGGATTTTCGGGCTGCGCGGGCCCCTGCTCCCGCCGCATGGAGGAATCCCCAAACGTGACTGTTCATTTCCCCGCACGGGTCGCTCATCGAGCGCGTGTCGTGCTCGCCGCAACGGCCCTCGCGGCCGCGCTCGCTCTTCCTGCTCAGGCCACCGAGCTCATCGGGGTCGCCCCCAGCGACGACGCGCACGGCGTGTTGACCATGGGCTTGCGCGATGGGATCGGCGTCACGCCCAGCGTGATCGCGAACGAGGTCTCCATCGACGTCAAGGTCGATGAGCGCACCCCCTCGCTGCGCTGGCAGCCGCTGATCATGCTGGTTGACTCGGTCAACATCAGCGCGGAGCGGCTGGACAACATCAAGCAGAACGTGCGGGCGTTGACCACGCGCGAGTTCGAGGGCGGCTCCCAGTGGGTGGTGCTCGGCGACGAGAGCGGCAGCAAGCTGACCATGCAGCAGGGCGCCAGCGCGGCGCAGTCCATCTCAGCCGTCCTGGACAGCTGGGAGGCCAAGCCCGCCGAGTCGGACCGGAAGGAAAACTGGTCTCCGGTGGCCGTGCGCATGCAGCAGGTCATCACCCAGCCCCAGGTCAGCCGGGCAATGCCCTGGGCCCTGGTCTTCTCGAGCATGTGCGTCGCTCCGGACGAGAAGGTGCCGGACCTGGCGGGCTTCCGCGGACCCATCCGCTTCCTGACCTGGAGCACGGACCTGCCGAAGGGCTGCGCGGAGTCGCGCGCCCGCTTCTTTGAGGAGCTGGCAAAGACCTCGGAGATCGAGGTCCTGGACATCGACGACCCCGCGCAGGGGGAGAAGATCAAGGCTGCGCGCGAGGGCCGCAAGGACGTGCACGACGAGCGGCTGGTCCTGTCGGGCATCCCCTACGCCGGCGGCGCCCTCAACCTGTCGGTGTCCGCGGGCGGTGATCCCTGGACCGGCGCGTACACCCAACAGAGCATCCCCGCCGAGTGGGCGCGCAAGGCCATCGTCGACAAGCAGGCCACCACCCGCAAGGGCCTGGTCGCCGCGTTCATCTTCTTTGTTGTCCTCGTGCTCGGGGCCGTGCTCTTCCGGGCCCGGTCCACCGGCGCGGAGATCAACAAGTGGGAAGCCGTTGGCGAGGCCGAGGACCTCAGCGCGGAGATGGACCCGGACGCCTGGAACGCCACCATCTTCCAGCTCACCGGCGCCATGCCGGTGCTCAAGGAGGTGCGTGAGGCAGCCCAGTTGGGTCCCGCGAAGACGGAGCCGAACAACGACGGACCTTCCACGGTCCAGCAGGACGGCCCCCTGAGCGACGCCGCCGTGCCCGAGGGCTCGGAGGCCACCCAGGGCATCAAGCCCTCCACGCCCGCCACCGAGGGCTCCACGGGCATGACCGTGGCCATGCCGGTGCTGGACGACGGCACCGGCTACGACGCCAACCGCCCCTTCGAGATCGGCGTGCTCCTGTCGGGCAAGCCGGTGGCGCGCAAGACCAAGCGCTTCCGCAAGGTCTTCTCCATCGGTCGGGCCACGGACAACCGCGTGGTCATACAGAAGGACGACACCGTGCACCGCTACCACGTGGTGGTGCGACCCGCGCTGCAGGGCAAGGAGTGGTGGCTGGAGGTCTCGCCCACCGCCACGAACCGCACCAACCTCAACGGCAAGGACCTGCGGGCCGGGGGGCGCTACAAGCTGCCCGACCGCTTCCGCCTGCAGCTGGGCGAGGCCACGGAG
>CALCXL010000947.1 GCA_937907595.1 uncultured Pseudomonadota bacterium | reverse complement strand
TGACCAAGCTGGGGTTGAACGACAGCTCCTTCTCCTGGGAGCCGGAGACGTCGACGGCCCTGGGCTTCGGCTTCCGCTGCGGCTTCCTCGGCCTGCTGCACATGGAGATCATCCAGGAGCGGCTGGAGCGCGAGTACGAGCTGGACCTGATCACCACGGCGCCCAACGTGGTCTACGAGGCGATCCTCAAGGACGGCAGCCAGATCACCATCCACCGCCCCAGCGACGTGCCCAACGGCATGCTGCTGGCGGAGCTGCTGGAGCCCCGGCTCAAGGCGGAGATCCACGTGCCGCCGGAGTACGTCGGCGCCGTGATCAAGCTGTGTGAGGAGAAGCGCGGCCGGCAGATCGGGCTGGAGTACATCGGCAGCGCCAAGGTCGTGGTCAAGTACGACGTGCCCTTCGCGGAGATCGTCTACGACTTCTACGACAAGCTGAAGTCCAGCACGAAGGGCTACGCCAGCCTCAGCTACGAGGTGGCCGGCTTCGAGGCCGCCGACCTGTGCAAGGTGGACATCCTGGTCCACGACGAGCCGGTCGACGCGCTGTCGATCATCTGCCACCGGGACCGCGCGTTCCGCATCGGCAACCAGCTCTGTGCGAAGCTGAAGGAGTTCATCCCGCGGCAGATGTTCCAGGTGCCGATCCAGGCGGCCATCGGCTCGCGGGTCATCGCCCGGACCAACGTGAAGGCCTTCCGCAAGAACGTGACGGCGAAGTGCTACGGCGGCGACATCAGCCGCAAGCGCAAGCTCCTGGAGAAGCAGAAGAAGGGCAAGGCCCGCATGAAGTCCGTAGGCTCGGTGGAGATCCCGCAGGAAGCCTTCCTGGCCGTGCTCAAGCTGGACGACTGATGGCCAAAGCCAAGCCCGACCCCAACGTGCCGCCGCGCCCCACCAAGGGCGGCGACAAGGGCGTCGTGCGGGAGTACGTGGAGGCGATCGGCATCGCCCTGGCCGTGGCGCTCCTGCTGCGCTTCTTCGTCATCGAGGCCTTCAAGATCCCCTCGGGATCGATGATCGAGACGCTGAACATCGGCGACTTCATCTTCGTGAACAAGCTCAGCTACCGGGCGGAGATCCCCTACAGCCTGCTGTGGTGGCGCTTCCCGGGGGGCGGAACGACCCTCGGCGAGTGGGACGAGCCCGACCAGGGCGACATCGTCGTGTTCCGCTGGCCGCGCGACCAGACCACCGACTACATCAAGCGCATGGTGGCGGTGGCCGGCCAGACCGTGGAGGTGCGGCGCAACGAGCTGTTCATCGACGGCGAGAAGCTGGCGCGATCCTTCGAGAAGTCGGTGACCTACCACGACCAGCGCTGCAACGAGATGAAGGGGCGGCAGTACACCGAGCGCATCGGCGACAAGGAGTACAGCGTGATCCTGGGCCGGGGCGGCGGCGCCTACCAGAACTTCGGCCCGATCAAGGTCAAGCCCGACCACCTCTTCGCCATGGGCGACAACCGCGACAACAGCTCCGACTCGCGGGAGTGGGGGCAGGTGCCCGTGCACTTCGTCAAGGGCCGCGCGCTCTTCGTGTGGCTGAGCATCGACCCCTGCGCCGATCTGGCCGGGCGGGTGAGGCTGTCGCGCATCGGGACGCCGGTCCGATGACCGTGGTGCTCGACGCCGCGGGCATCGAGCGCACGCTGCGGCGCCTGGCGTCGGAGATCGTGGAAGGCTGCTCGGAGGATGGGGTGGACCGCTTCGCCCTCATCGGCATCCGCCGCGGTGGGGTGCCCCTGGCGGAGCGCCTGGCCGATCTGATCGAGGGCAGCGAGGGCCAGCGTCCGGAGACGGGCGCCCTGGACATCACCCTGTACCGCGACGACCTCTACACCGGCCTGGAGTCGCCGACCTTCGGGGCCACGGAGCTCCCGGTGAACCTCAACGGCGTGGGCATCGTGCTGGTGGACGACGTGCTCTTCACGGGGCGCACCATCCGGGCCGCCCTCGGCGTGGTGCACGACTACGGCCGCCCCCCCTGGATCAAGCTGGCGGTGCTGGTGGATCGCGGGCACCGGGAGCTTCCGATCCAGGCCGACTACACCGGCGGCGTCGTGCCCACGAACCAGGGCGATCGCATCGAGGTCCGGGCCGGCGCGGTGCCCGCCGACGACGACGCGGTGGTCCTGCACGGGGGCGCGGCGTGACCTTCAAACGCAAGGACCTGCTGGGCTTGCGGGACCTGTCGGCGGCGGAGATCGGCCACCTCCTGGACGTCGCGGACCAGTTCCGGGGCCTGAACCTGCGGTCGATCAAGAAGGTGCCGACGCTGCGCGGCAAGTCGGTGGTGCACCTCTTCCTGGAGCCGAGCACCCGGACCCGCACCTCCTTCGACATCGCCGCCAAGCGCCTGAGCGCGGACACGCACGCGATCACGGGCTCCGCCTCGTCGACGACGAAGGGTGAGACGCTGTTGGACACGGCGCGCAACCTGGCGGCCATGCACCCGGACATCCTGGTGGTGCGGCACCGCTACGCCGGAGGCGTGCGCATGCTGGCCGAGGCGCTGCCGGACACGGCGATCATCAACGCGGGCGACGGCGCCTGCGAGCACCCCACCCAGGGGCTGCTGGACCTGTTGACGATCCGCCGGGCCCTGGGCGGCGTGGCGGGCAAGACGGTGACCATCGTGGGGGACATCACCCACAGCCGGGTGGCGCGCTCTGACATCTGGGGGCTGACCAAGCTGGGCGCGCGGGTGCGGGTCTGTGGGCCGCCCACCTTGATCCCGCCGGGCATCGAGCGCATGGGCGCGGAGGTCCACCACCACCTGGAGCCGGCCCTCAAGGACGCCGACGTCGCCATCATGCTGCGCATCCAGAAGGAGCGCATGTTCCAGGGCGGCCACTACATTCCCAGCCAGCGGGAGTACAGCCGGCTGTACGGCCTGTCCCGCGCCAAGCTCAAGCGCTGGGCGCGTCGGGACCTGCTGATCATGCACCCCGGCCCCATCAACCGCGGGGTGGAGCTGGAGCCGGAGGTCGCCGACAGCGAGTGGTCGGTGATCCTGGACCAGGTGGAGAACGGCGTGGCCGTGCGCATGGGCGTCATGTACCTGCTGCTGGGCGGCGAAGGCGCGGCCCGGCGCGAGGGGAGGGGGCCATGAGCCACCGGGGTCTGCTGCTGCGCGGGGCGCGCGTGATCGATCCGGCCTCGGGCCGGGACGAGGTCGCCGATCTCTGGATCACCCCCGAGGGCACCGTCGGCGACGTGGGGCCCCGGCTGGCCGGACAGGTCTCCCGGAGCGTGCCGCGCGAGGACGTCACCGGCCAGTGGCTGCTGCCGGGCTTCGTGGACCTGCACGTGCACCTGCGGGAGCCGGGCCACGAGTACAAGGAGACCGTGGAGAGCGGGGCCGGCGCGGCGGTGGCCGGCGGCTTCACCACCGTCTGCTGCATGGCCAACACCCAGCCGATCAACGACACCGGATCGGTCACCCGCTACATCGTCGAGCAGGCCCGCCGCGCCGACCTCGCCCGCGTCCTGCCCATCGGGGCGGTGACGAAGGCCATGGCCGGCAAGGAGCTGGCGGAGATGGCGGACATGGTCGACCAGGGGGCCGTGGCCTTCAGCGACGACGGCCTGCCGATCATGGACGCGCACCTCATGCGCCGGGCCCTGGAGTACACCGCCATGCTCGGCGTGCCGCTGGTGGTGCACGAGGAGGACGGCTGCCTGGCCAAGCACGGGCGCTGGGCCATGAACGAGGGCGCGCGCTCCACGGAGCTGGGCCTGCCTGGCCTGCCGAACGCGGCCGAGGACGTGATGGTCGCCCGGGACGTGGTGCTGGCCGAGCTCACCGGGGGGCACCTGCACGTCGCCCACGTCAGCACCGCCGGCGCCGTGCGCATGATCCGGGACGCGAAGGCCCGCGGGGTGCACGTCACGGCCGAGGTCGCGCCGCACCACCTGGCCCTCACCGACGAGGACGAGGGCATCGGCCGCTACGACACCAACTTCAAGATGTCGCCGCCCCTGCGCGCGGCCGCCGACCGCGACGCGCTCATCGCCGGGCTGGCCGACGGCACCATCGACTGCATCGCCACCGACCACGCCCCGCACTCCCTGGTGGAGAAGCAGGTGGAGTTCGAGCTGGGCTCCTGCGGGGTGGTGGGGCTGGAGACGGCCTGGGGCGTGACCATGAAGCTGGTGCGCGCCGACCGCCTGACCCTGCAGCGGGCGGTCGAGGCCCTGACCGTGGCGCCTGCCCGGCTCTTCGGGCTGCCCTCGGGCACCCTGGCCGCGGGGGT
>CALCXL010000946.1 GCA_937907595.1 uncultured Pseudomonadota bacterium | reverse complement strand
CCCCGCCCGTCGCTTGACCTCCAGCGTGCCGGCCGCCCAGGCCACCACCAGGTACAGCGGCATCTCGATGTACATCCACGTCGGCATGGAGATGCTCATGGCGTTCATGATCCCGCCCAGCAGGCTGAGGGCGCCGACGATCAGGGCCAGGCGCATGGGCGCGCTCTTGCCCACGCGCGCGGCCACCCAGCCGCCCACGAAGGACTGGCCCAGGTGAGCCACGAGGACCACCAGGAACGCCGTCGCGGGCAGGCCCTCCAGGTAGGCGTTGAAGGCGACGGGGTCCTCCCAGGTCACGCCCTCGGGCATGGGGAAGAGCACGCTGGTGTTCAGGATGACGAAGGCCATGTTCACTCACGAGCCCACGAAGAGGCCGAGCAGGACGGCGCCGATGTTACGAAGCACGGGGATCCTCCTGGGGCATGCGCCCCGGTTTGAGGCGGCGATGATTGCACGACCCGGGACGAATTCCGGCCCGACCTGGGTCAGCCGGCACAACCTCCAGCGCCGGATCTCACGATCGCGCGGCGCGGGCGGCGGCGGAATCGTCGATGGGCTCGAAGGGCGGCGGCGCCTCCCCGGGCAGGGCGGCGGCGTAGAGGGCCTGGACCTCCTCTTGCAGCAGGGGCCGGGACCAGCGGAGCTTGAGGTCGCCCAGATCCAAGGGGCCCAGGGCCTGTCGCCGCAGCTTGAGGACCGGGAAGCCGCTGCGCGCGCAGAGGTGGCGCACCTGGTGGTGGCGGCCTTCGGTGATCACCAGCTCCAGCCAGGTCGCGCGGGTGCGCAGCTCCAAGAAGCGCGCCCGGGCCGGCGACGTCGGCGTGCCCTGCATGTCCAGGGGCTCCTGGAGCAGGGCGATGCGGGGGTCCTGGGGATCGAGGCGGTCGCGCACCTTGACCCGGTAGACCTTCTCCACCACGGCGCCCGTCGTCTTGTCGAGCAGGGCTCGGCCCAGCCGCCCGTCGTCGGTGAAGAGGAGCAGGCCCTCGCTGGCCCAGTCCAGCCGGCCGACGTGGGGCAGCGGCGGGAAGTGGGACGGCACGTGGTCGTAGACCGTGGGGCGGTCGTGGGGATCGCTGCGCCCGGTGATCGTGCGGGGCGGTTTGTTGAGGACGAAGTACTGCACGGCGGCCCGATCGGCGGAGGTGGGGGCGGGGCAGTCTCCCAGAACCAGGGAGGGCCCGCCCCCCCGCACCATTGAGCCCTGGGTAAAAACCCGGCGCGGCGACGGATTCCAACTGGACCCCG
>CALCXL010000945.1 GCA_937907595.1 uncultured Pseudomonadota bacterium | reverse complement strand
GCCGCGGCCAGCAGGCGATCGACCATGCTCCACAGCCCGATGCGCTCGTCGTTGGTGATGAAGTAGGCCCGGCCGTGCACGGCGGCCCCGGCGACCAGCTTCTCCAGGGCGAGGACGTGGGCGTCGGCGGCGTTGTCCACGTAGACGGTGTCCACCATCGGATCGCCGGCGCCGATGCGCGCCAGCTGACCCGAGCGGCGGCGCTCCACGAAGCGGGGCAGGAAGTGGGGGTCGCCCGGCCCCCAGATCATGTGGGGACGCAGGGCGACGGTGCGCAGATCGGGCCCGTCGGCGGCCAGGACCCGGCGCTCCGCCTCGGCCTTGGTGCGGGGGTAGTCGGCGCCGAAGAAGTGGGTGCCGTAGGGCAGGGACTCGTCGCCGCCCTCGATGGCGCCGTCCGTCGCCACGACCGAGGGGGTCGACGTGTAGACCAGGTGCTTGACGCCCGCCGATCGGCAGCCGTCGAGCACGTTCTGGGTGCCGCCGACGTTGATCGCCTCGTACTGCTCCGGAGGGCCCCAGGGGGGCGGCTTCGCTGCCGAGTGCACGACCGCGTCCATGCCCTCCGAGGCCGCCGCGACGGCCGCTGGATCCACCAGATCGCCGGCGATCTGGGCCACGCCAAGGGCCTCCAGGTGGGGGTAGCTGCCGCGGCTGAACGAGGTGACGTCGTGCCCTCCCGCGCGCAGGGCCGAGGCGACGGCGGTGCCCAGGAAGCCGCCGCCCCCGGTGATCAGGACCTTCATGCGCGCTGCCCCGCGGCCCATCGGGCCAGCTGCTCGCGGTTGATCTTGGCGTTGTGGCGGATGTCGACGGGGAAGGCGCCGGGGTACAGGGCGATGTCCGTGATGCCGCGGGTGATCGGCAGCTCGGAGCCCATCGCCAGCAGGGCCTCGATCAGCTCCCCGTCCGACAGCGCGCCGCCGGGCTGCCGCTCCACCAGCAGGCGGGGGCGTTGCTGGCCGGGGGCGCCGATCCCCACGAGCGCGGTGCGCAGGACGCCGTCGTGGGCGTCGAAGATCCGCTCGACGGGCACCGTGAACACCGGCCCCTCCGACGTCGTCACCCGATGCGACTTGCGCCCGCACATCCACAGCCGGCCCTGCTCGTCGAAGCGGCCCAGATCGCCCATGCGGTGCACGACCTCGCCGCCGTCGTCGATCTTCGCCAGCGCCGTCTTGTCGGGCCGCGCGAAGTACGTGCGGGTGACCATGGCCCCCTGCACGGTGATCTCCCCGATCTCCCCCGCGGGGAGCTCCAGGTCGTCGCTCCAGGCGGCGATGGCGTCGTCGGTGATCCGGATCACGCGCACGCGGGCGCCCTCCACCGGCCGGCCCACGCAGATCCCCTGCCCTGCGCGGGTGCCCTCGGCGGTGTCCTCCAGGATCTCCCGGCTGCCGATGTTGGCGACGGGCAGCGACTCCGTGGCGCCGTAGGGCGTGAAGACCTCCACGCCCGGCTGCAGCATCGCGTGCATGTTGGACAGCACGTCGTGGGGCACCGGCGCGCCGGCGCTGAGCACCCGGCGCAAGGAGCGCAGCTTCACGCCGTGCTCCACCCCGTAGCGGCCCAGGTTCCGCAACAGGGCGGGCGAGCCGAACATGCTGGTGCAGCCGTGGTCCTCGATCGCCTCGATGATCTTCGCGGGGTCGGCCGAGCCGGGCTTGCGCGCGTCCATGTCGGGGATCACCGCGGTCATGCCCAGGGCGGGGTCGAAGAGCGCGAAGAGGGGGAAGGTGGGCAGGTCGATCTCGTCGTCGCCGAAGCGGTAGATCGCCTTGAGCATGCGCACCTGCGCGTCGAACATCCCGTGGGTGTAGACGGCGCCCTTGGGGATGCCCGTGGAGCCCGACGTGAAGAGCACCGCGGCGACGTCCTCGGGGTCGGTCTCCGCCATGACGTAGGGGGTGTAGGGGCCCTTGTTGCGGATGCCGTCCAGGGTGTGGCCGCCCCAGAAGAGGCGCGGGCCGACGGTCACGTTGATCTTCACGCTGCGCAGCGAGCCCCGGAAGATCAACCGCGCGACGTGGGCCGCGGGCACGCCCACGAAGGCCTCGGGCTCCACCTCCTTGAGGCAGGTCTTCAGCGCGCGGGTGCCGATGCCGGGGTCGATGAGCACCAGCACGGCGCCCACCTTGTACAGCGCGAAGACCAGGGCGAAGAAGTCCAGGCTGGGCTTCACCATCAGCACGGTGCGCACGCCGCGGCGGATGCCGACCGACTCCAGGCCCTGGGGGATGCGGTCGCTGGCCTCGTCCAGCTGCGCGAAGGTGCTGTGGGCCCAGGTGACGTTGCCCATCGCGTCCCGTCCGGCGGGCACGACGACGGCGCGCTTGTGGGGCTGCCGCGCCGCCATGGCCGGCAGGTGCGAGGCGATGTTGCAGGATGTGGCGGGGGCCTCGATCGGGGGCACGGCGTTCACTCGGGGGCCGGCAGGGGGTGGGCGGCCAGGAAGGCGCGCAGGCGGGGCACGATCTCCTCGTGCGCGTCCTCCAGGATGTAGTGCCCGCAGTCAGGGAACTGGTGGTACTCGGCGTCGGGCAGGCGGCGTCGCCACTCGGCCAGGAAGTGCATGTCGAAGACGAAGTCCTTCTCGCCCCAGAAGATCTGCACCGGGGTGCCGCGCCACTGATCCAGGTTCTTGTGCACGGCGTCGACGACGTCGAAGGCGGGGTGGCCCGGCGCCAGGGGGATGTCCTGCACGAAGCGGTGCACGGCGATCCGGTGGCCCCAGGAGTCGTAGGGCGCCGCGTAGCCGGCCTTGATCGGCGCGGTCATGCGGCCGGGGCGGGTGGAGCAGGTGTGCAGCGCGCCGACCACGAAGGCGTTGAGGCCGCGCACGGGCAGGGCGAAGGGCAGGTTCTTGATCAGCCAGAGCTGCCAGGGCAGGCCGCGGCCCTCAGGCAGGAAGAAGCCGGCGGTGTTCATGAGCACCAGCCGCGCGATGCGCTCGGGGTGCCGTTGGGCGAACGCCAGGCCGATCATCCCGCCCCAGTCGTGCAGGACCAGGGTGATGCGCTCGGTGATGCCCAGGTGCTCGAGCAGCGCCTCCAGGTCGTCGACCCGGCTCTTCAGCGTGTAGTCGTAGTCGGCGTCCAAGGGCTTGTCCGACAGGCCCATGCCGATGTGATCGGGCACCACGCAGCGGTGATCGCCGGCCAGCTCCTTGACCAGCCGCCGCCAGTAGAAGGACCAGGTGGGGTTGCCGTGCACGAAGACGACGGGGTCCCCCTCCCCTTCGTCCAGGTAGTGCATCTTCGAGGAGCCGCGGTCGAACCACTCGCTGTCCCAGGGGTACTCGTCCCGGAATCGGCTCAGGTCCACGCCGCTGCGTACGTCACCAGTCACTTCGTGCATCACCACTGCATCCCCAACATCAAGCAGTTCAAGCCGGTGCCGATGCCCAGCAGCCCGACGCGGTCGCCGGGCGCGATGAAACCGTCCTGGGCGGCGAGGGCCACGGTGGCAGGGAGCGCCACGGTGCCCATGTTGCCCAGGGTCGAATAGGTCGCGTACTCGCGCTCGGGCGCGATGCCCAGGGTGGCCAGGATCAGCTCCTGGTGCCCCTTGCCCACCTGATGGCAGATCGCGCGCTCCACGTCGCTGACCCGCCAGCCCAATTCCCTCAAGAAGACCTCGAAGGTCCTGCGGCCCAGCACCACGCCGTGCTCCAGCACCGCCGGCGCGTCGGTCTCCATGACCCAGGAAGTCTGGCCCAGCAGGCCCTCCCGGGGGCCCCAGCGCGCGATGCGGTGGTGCTCCGGCGCGGCGAGGGCGGCTCCCCCGAGCAGCGCGCGGCCCGTGAAGGAGAAGTCGGCCTCCGTCAGGACCACGGCGACGGCCCCCGATCCGCCGGTGAGCGAGGCCAGGCAGCGGCTCCAGGTGTCCAGGGTGTTGTCCTGGAGCATGCGGTCGATGGTGTCCCCGGCGATCTCCCGGGCCGACTCGGCGGAGATCACCAGCCCGGCCTTGATCTGGCCCAGCTCGATCATGTTGGCCACGGTGACCATGCCGGTGAGCACGCCCAGGCAGGCGTTGGCGACGTCCAGCACCAGGGCCGACCCGCGGATGCCCAGGCGATCGGCGACCCCGCAGGCAGTGGCCGGCTCCAGATCGTCGCGACAGACCCCGCCGTAGACGACGGCGCCGACGTCCTCGGGGGACACGCCCGCCTCCTCGAGTGCCTGCCGACCGGCGCGGGCGGCGTGCTCGGCCATGCAGGGGTTCGGCGGCCAGAAGCGTCGCTCGCGCACGCCGCTGAGGGACTCCAGCTGCCCCATCCCCAGGCGGTAGCGCTCGTAGAGGGGGGCCAGGCGGGACTCGAGCTCGGCCGAGGTCACCCGCTCGTCGGGCAGATCGACCGCGATGGCCTCGACGCAGACGCGGGACCACCTCATGCGGGCACCAGGCGCAGGGCGAAGTCGCGCATCTCGTAGATGGTGCGGCCGTCGACGTGCAGGAAGCCGGCGGCGGTGATGACGGGCGCCTCGCCCTCCTCGATGGAGGTGACCCAGGCCTCCACGGTCACGCGCTCGTCCGTGGGCACCACCTGGCCGCGGTAGAACCACTTGTGCTTGCGGCCCACGGCGATGGGCTCCCAGCGGTGGGTGTCGACGAGGTGGGGCCAGCGGCGGCGGGCCAGCACCTTGACCAGCTGCAGGAAGCTCTCCAGGCCGAGCGAGCCGGGGATGACGGGGTCCTGGAAGAAGTGGGCGGCGAAGAACCACGCGGAGGGGTCGACGTCGAAGGTGCCGCGGATCCAGCCCTGTGCGATGGGGCCTCCGTCGTCGAGCACGGCCGTCACCCGATCGATCGTCTGGAAGGCGCCGGCGGGCAGGGCGAGGCCTTCTTCGAGCGGCGGGGGGCCGCAGTCGTCGGGAGCGAAGGGGGCCACGCGGGGCAGATCGAAGGCGACGTCGCCCGGGTCCTCGGGCACCCAGAGGCGCTGGGCGGCGTCGCGGATGCCGACCTGGTTCTTGAGGGAGGCGGTGGGGAAGAAGCCGAAGCGGGTCCACCCGTCGTAGGCCAGGCGCTCCCGCTGCCAGAGCTGCATGTCGTAGGTCTGGATGATCATCCCGCCGGCCTCGGAGCAGCCGGTCAGGCGCACGCGCACGGTCAACGTGCCGCAGTCGCTGCGCAGCTCGTGGTGCAGGGTCGCCTCCCCCTCCAGGTTGCGGAAGTGCACGTCGACGTCGGCGCGCAGGGCCGATCCCAGGTAGCCCGCCAGCCAGCCGCAGGGCTGCAGCGCGGTCTCCAGGAGGACCGCGAAGGGCATGAAGCGGCTGCGGTTGGCGGCCAGGTACCAGGCGTCGGGGGGGGCGTCGTACTCCGCCTCGATCCAGCCGCCGGGGGCCATCCGCCAGGGCTCGGGCTCCAGGTGCACGACGCGGTCCACGAAGCAGAAGGGGGGGCCGGGCAGGCGCGCGATGCGGCGGTCGGCGTCGAAGGGGATGTAGGGCCGGCCGAAGGCCTCGGACGGCTTGCCCACGGCGAAGGCGAGGATGTGGCGGGATTGGTACAGCGCGGGGCGGCCGGCGGGCGGCGCGGTGGCTGGATCCAGGGAGGCCATGCCCCAGGGGCGGGTCTGCCAGGGCTCGGTGCCGGCCTCTGCGGCGGTCGACGCGGCGACCAGCGCGGCCTCGTCGAGCCCGGGCACGCGGTAGGACACGTTGGCGAAGGAGACCACACGCTTGCCGTCGGCGTACATCACGGCGTCGGCGAGCACGTAGGGGGCGGGGTCGTAGCCGATCTCCTTGAGGTGGAGCTCGTAGGTCAGGGTCCGGGTGCTCTGCTGGACCTGACCGCGGCAGCGCAGGGCCGAGCCGATGGAGGCGATGGGGGAGCCGTGCGCGTCCCGGCCGGTGGCGTCGTCGACGGCCCATCCCAAACGGAGCAGCAGGACGCGCAGGGTGTGCAGGCAGCCCTCGTACATGAGGGTGCCGGGCATGACCATGTCGTCGACGAAGTGGCAGGTGAGGTACCAGGCCTGGGGGTCGACGTCGGTGTCGGCCACCACCAGGCCCAGCCCGAAGTTGCCGCCCCGCGGGTCCAGGCGGGTGACCCGGTGGACCAGCTTCATGCGGCCGCCGGGCAGGCGGAGCTCGGGGGCGAGGCGGCGGCCGGCGAAGAGGGGCCCGAAGGCTGCCTCCAGATCGCCCGAGCGCAGGGCGTCGACGCCGGCGTCGTCCAGGGCCGAGGGGCCGCCGTCCAGGGGGAGCAGGGGCGTGAAGGGGGCGGTGGGGCGGCCGTCGACGGCGCGGCGTTCGGGGAGCTCGGTGGGGAGCTCGTCGACCAGGCCCCGGCCCGTCGCCAGCTGCTCGTGGCTGAAGAAGCCGGCGCAGCCGTCCTCCATCGTGATCAGGTGCTCGTCGCCGATCCACCCCTCGAAGCGGAAGAAGAACAGCCAGGTCGAGCCCTGGCGGATGAAGCGGTCGATGCCGATGTCGTAGCGGACCGTCTCCCCTACCCGGGGCAGATCGCGCCAGAAGGTGACCTTCGCGTCCAGCAGGCGGTAGACGCGCTCGCCCTTCGTCTGCAGATCGATGCCCAGCCAGGCGCTGAGGAAGAGGTCGGCCTGCCCCGCCTCCACGCTGATGCAGACCGGCGCGCGGCCGCCGTCCAGGTACCAGGCCCCCGGGAGGACATCGTGCTCGGTGACGACCCGGCCGGTGCCCATGCTGCCCGGCTCCCCCTCCAGGGCGACGACGCGATCGACCAGCATCAGGGGCTCGTCGGGCAGGCGCACGCGGGTGGGAAAGGCGTCCGCGGGCGCGAACATGGGGCCCAGGACGGCGCCGATGGAGCCGACGGCGAACTCCATGCACTGGGCGCGATCGAGCACCGGGGTGGGGGTGGAGGGACCGGCTGGCGGGGGGACAACGGCGGGGACGGCGGCGGGCGCGGGCGCCGGGCTGGGGGCGCCGGAGAGCCCGGCCAGGGCCTGGGTGCGGGCGAGCAGCGTGGTGGCCAGGGCCATGGATCGCTGGGCGGAGTCCAGGAAGACGGCGTGGGCCGCAGCGGCCTCCTGCGACGCGGCGGCCTGCTGCTGCAGGAGGGCGCCGTGGTTGGCGATCAGCGCGGCCCACGGCGAGGGCGAGGGCGAGGGCGAGGGCGAGGGCGAGGGCGAGGGCGAGGGCGAGGCGGGGTCGGTGGGCAACTCCGCGTCGCTGACGTCGAAGCGCACCGTGATCCTGCCCCCCGCGCCGGTGAAGCCGCCGCCCGACAGCGCCCCGGGCTCCCCTTGAACCAGCGGCAGCGCCTCCCCCTCGGACACGCTGCGGGTCACGGTCCAGGCCACGTCCACCCGCAGGGGCACGCTGTGGCCGGGCTGCTCGGGGCGGTCTTCGATGATCAGCTCGTGCTCCCCCGTCCGCGGGCAGAGCAGGACGGCGGAGCGGCTGCCGAACTGCAGGCCCTCGTCGTCGACGCCGGCGTGGCGCATGAGGCTCAGGTCCATGGCGCCCACCTCGGTGCGCAGGGGCTGACCGTCCAGGCTGAGCTTGAGCGCGCTGTCCACGCGGCGCTGGAGCCAGGCGCCGATGAGGTCCTGCTCGGCGTCGGACAGGGTGCCGTCGCCGTCGCGGTCGAAGCGCGCGCGCAGGTGGGCGGCCTGGGGGCCGGCGTGGATCAGCCAGGCCACGGCCACCTCCACGCGATCGGCGGACACGCGGACGTGGACCATGCGCGGCGTGGTCAGCGTGTGCGCCCGGGCCGGCGGGGCCAGCAGGATGCAAAGAAACAGCAGCAGGAGCGTAGTGCGGGGCACGCCCCGATCATGCCGGACTTGCCCGGCGGAGCGGGCGACGCGAGGATCCCAGCCCATGAACGAACTCCCCCCTGGCATCCGCGGCTTCTTCAAGGGCCTGGCCTATCCCTTCCGGGGCGTTGGCTGGCTGGCGAAGCACCGCGCCGTCTGGCCCTGGGCCATCGTGCCCCTGATGGTCGGCGCCGTCGCGCTGGTGGGCTGCCTGACCGGGGCGATGTTCTTCGTCGACGACCTCTACCTGCGTTTGCTGCCCGACTGGGCCGTCGCCGCCCCGGACCTGGCCTGGTGGAAGGCCGCGGGGCACGGGCTGACCCGCTTCTTCGTGGGGCTGGGCGCCTTCCTGCTGACCTCGGGCGCCGGCCTGCTGGGCGCGCTGGGCACCATCGCCGTGCTGGGCGGGCCCTTCAACGAGTTCCTGAGCGAGGCGGTGGAGCGCGAGGCCACCGACCAGGACGTGGGCGAGCCGCTGCACTGGAAGCAGGTGCTGGTCGACGTCAGCCGCGGCGCCCTGGGCTCCCTGGGTCGACTGACCCTCTGGCTGGCCGTCTACGTCCCCCTGGCGATCCTGTCCCTGATCCCCGGCGTGGGCGTGGTCTTCGCCGCCGGCACCATCGCCTACTCGGCCTTCTTCCTGGCCATCAACTTCACCGACCCGGTGCTGGACCGCAAGCGGCTGACGCTGCGGGAGAAGGTGGGCTACTCCCGGCAGCACCTGGCCACGCACCTGGGCTTCGGGGCCGGCATCTTCGTGCTGCTGCTGATCCCCTTCGCCGCCCTGGTGGTCACCCCGGGGCTGGTCACCGGCGGCACGCTGCTGTTCCTGGACCGCGGCGGGCTGGATCCCGCGCTGGCCGAGCGGGCGAGCAAGCGCAAGGTGGTGGGGCGGGGGGAGGCGGAATAGCGAGGCGCCCCGCGACGCAGACGTTCCGGTGCGCCGGGGGGGGGAATGACGCGCCGGAACACGCCGCAGGACGCCTCGCCGTTCGACTGGAGAACGCCGGGAAGGCCGCCCGCGGAGGATCGACGGACAGGATCACCAATCCGAGCGTGCGTAGCCGTGGTGAAAACCCTGCTGTAGGTCGCAGCCCGCGGCGGCCAGACACTCGGCTTGCGCGAGCGTCTCCACCCCCTCGGCGATCACCCGGATCCCCGCGGACTGCACCGCCCGGATGAGCCCGGCGGCCAAGAGCGCGGGCCGGCCACCGCTGGACATCGCCGCGACCAGCGAGCGGTCCAGCTTGGCCCAGCCCAGCCCCGGAAGGTGCAGCAGCGCGGCGAAGCCTCCGGCGACCTCGCCCAGGTCGTCCACCCCCACCTGGATGCGCAGGCTGG